>NZ_SMLD01000146.1:0-23719 GCF_004352805.1 Nonomuraea mesophila | reverse complement strand
GGGGTGGTGGGCGGAAGGTGGGATGAGGGAGAAGGCGACGTCGGCGAGTTTGGCTCGGGCGGACAAAGCGACCGTTTCCGCGCCGCGGCGCGAGCGGACGAAGGCGAGCGTGCGGATGTCGGCGAGGACGAGGTCCGCGAGCAGGTCGGCGGCCTCCGCCGTGGCCGTGCGACGTACGGGCGCCCCTCTTTCGCCCCGCAGCTCCGTCAGAGGCGGCTCCCACAACGCGATGGTCGTCGACCCCTTGGGCGAGGCGTCAACGGCCACCTCGTGCATCTCAAGCCCCGTCAGCCTCTTGGCGAACGCTCCCGGTTCGCTGGCCGTCGCCGAGGCGAGCAGGAACGTGGGCTCCGTGCCGTACCGTGCGCAGACCCGCCGCAGGCGGCGCAGGATCTGGGCGACGTGAGATCCGAAGACGCCGCGATAGCCGTGGCACTCGTCCACGACGATCATGCGCAGCCGGCGGAAGAAGGACGACCACTGCGCATGGCGGGGAAGGATGCCACGGTGCAGCATGTCGGGGTTCGTCAGGACGTAGTTGGCGTGCTGGCGTACCCACTTTCGTTCCTCGAACGGAGTGTCACCGTCGAACGTGGCGGCCCGCACCTTGGTGATGCGCAGCTCGCGCAGGGTGCGCAGCTGGTCGGCGGCAAGGGCCTTGGTCGGCGTCAGGTAGAGGATCGTGCCGCCGTCCAGGCAGGTTGTGACCGCGGGGGTGAGGTACGCCAGCGACTTCCCGGACGCCGTTCCCGTCGAGATGATCACGTTTCGGCCACGGAATGCCAGGTCGGCGGCCTCGTACTGGTGAGGCCAGAGTCCTGTCACCCCGCGGTTCGCCAAGCGCGTAACAAGGACTTCAGATGTCCAATTGGGCCATCGGGCTTGACCCGCCTGACGTGCTGGAACATGCTCCACATGGGTGACGCGCTCATGACGTGCGGGAACACCAAGCAGGTGGTGGAGGAGTGGACCTGCCTGTTCTGGGGAGGATGCGGTGGAAGTCACTGTTTCCAGTCTGGCATCGGTGGGCAAAGTCGCCGGGAATCGTGATTTCGTATAGACACAAGCCAGGCACGTGGTTGAATGCCGCGCGTCAGGGTCGGACAGTCTGGGGCCACGCTCCAGGTTGCCAGGCCCGCAAGACTACTTTCGCAGGCGAGGCGCTGGAGGATCTGTGGATCTGAAGTTGGATCACCGCACCGAAGACCGACTCACCATCGTGGAGGTCGAGGGTGAGATCGATGTCTACACGGCGCCGAGATTGCGTGAACTCCTCATCGATCTGGTGAACAAGGGCAACTTCCACCTTCTCGTCAACATGGAGAAGGTCGACTTCCTCGACTCGACGGGGTTGGGCGTCCTGGTCGGTGGACTCAAGCGGGTTCGCGCGCACGACGGCTCCCTCGAGCTGGTGTGCACGCAGGAGCGTATCCTCAAGATCTTCCGGATCACCGGCCTGACCAAGGTCTTCGGGATTTACGCTTCGGTCGACGAGGCCAAGGAAGCTCACGGCAAAGACAAGTAGCATGGCTACCGTCGAGCTGACGTTCAGCGCTCTCCCCGCGCACGTGCGGACCGCACGGCTGGTGGCGACGGCTATCGCCCGCCGCACCGGCGTGGAGGAGTCCCTGCTGGACGAAGTCAGGCTCGCCGTGGGTGAGGCATGCTCCCGGGCGGTCGAGGTGCATCGCGCCCACTGTCCGGGCGAACCCATCCGCATCGAGCTGCGTGACGACTCCGGCCGCTTCGAAGTCACGGTCAGCGATCACGCCCCCAGCGATGAGATCAAGCCGGAACAGCCCCTCGACCTGGGCATGCTTTCTGACTCGTTCATGTCGGGCTTCGGCATAGCGGTCATCGAGGGCTTGGCCGACGACGTCGAGGTCTTCCCCGGTCCGAAAGGGACCAACATCCGCATGAGCTGGCCCGCCGTCAACGGCGCGTGACCGCTTTCCGCGGGTGCTTCACCGCCTCGCTGCTGGGCGCCCTCGGCGCCCAGCAGCATATTAAAATTTTCGTCTTTTACGGCAAAGCCAACGAGGCCCCACCCGCCGACCATGGCTGAGGGCCTCCAGGGAGACGCCCTCTGACCGGCACGGGGTTCCCGCCGTCACGGCGCACGGTCACCATGGCTTCCGTTCCATGCCTGCCCATGTCCCCACGACACCCGGGGACGTGGCCCGCCTCGCCAAGAGCCATGTTGTCGACGACCGACGTCACCCATGGTCAGGCGGCTGCTCATGGCTGACGTTTGCTCGTGGTCGGATGGCGGTTCGTGGTCGGTCGGCTGCTCCTGGTCGGTCGGCCTTCTCGTGGGTGACTGCTGTCCCGTCGATGGCCGGTCTGCACAACCGCCTCGAGGTTCGGCACGCCGTGCCGATCACGCGTGCCGATCACGCGTGCCGATCACGCGTGCCGATCACGCGTGCCGATCACGCGTGCCGATCACGCGTGCCGATCACGCGTGCCGATCACGCGCGTCGACCGCGGGTGCCGACCGCGGGTGCCGACCACGCGTGGGGCCCCATGCCGAGGCCCCACCCGCACCTGCGCGCGAAGCGGGGGTCGGGAGTCAGGGGGCTTGTCGGGACGAATGTGGTGTTGGGTAGTCCTCGGTGCGTATCGGGAGTGCCATCCGCGCATGACCTGCAAGCCGTGTAAGTCGCGGGTGCCCGGGGCCCGTGGGCGATCCGGAGGGGCTGTGCGGATTGTTGTCCACAGCCTGTGGATGACGTGCTCCGGCCCTCCCTGTCCCAGATTTCGGTCAGCACATATCATGACCTTGTCATGACCGTAAACCGGGAGAAATTTAGCCTGTCAGAGCCCAAACCGGGGCGCGGGCAGGGATTTACTGGACGCTTGCACAATTAGCGGCCCTTGAAGCCTTCATATCCGTGGAGTGCCTGCGTAGACTCCCGGCACCGGCCAAGGTGATCCGGCGGAACGCGGATTCAACCGGAAGCGGCACCCACAACCCGGATGGTGCCGCAACACCCGCCGAGGAACAGTGCAGCACCGCCCGGGCAGGACGACCGGTCTTGCCGAGGAGAACGATGAGCAGGCACATGCTGGCACTGGAGCCAGCGTCCAATCTGGCCCTGAGCGGAAACAATCTCACCATCGTGATCGTGGTCGCCGCGGTCGCACTTATAGCGCTAGCCGTCGCCGGCGGCCTGGTACGCGAAGTGCTGTCCGCCGGCCAGGGCACCGAACGCATGCAGAACATCGCGCGCGCCGTGCAAGAGGGCGCCGCGGCCTACCTAGCCCGTCAATTCCGCACGCTGGCGATCTTCGTCGTCGTGATTCCCTTCCTGCTGCTCCTCCTACCCGGGGACATGGATGTCCGCATCGGACGATCGATCTTCTTCGTGGTCGGGGCGGTGTTCTCCGCGCTGACCGGGTTCATCGGCATGTGGCTGGCCGTGCGCGGCAACGTGCGCGTCGCCGCCGCGGCCAACGACTCGGGCGAGAAGCGCGCCATGCGCATCGCCTTCCGCACCGGCGGCGTGGCCGGGATGTTCACCGTGGGCCTCGGCCTGCTCGGCGCGGCCGTGGTCGTGTTCATCTACCAGGGCAACGCGCCCGGCGTGCTCGAGGGCTTCGGCTTCGGCGCGGCACTGCTGGCGATGTTCATGCGAGTCGGCGGCGGCATCTTCACCAAGGCCGCCGACGTCGGCGCCGACCTGGTCGGCAAGGTCGAGCAGGGCATCCCCGAGGACGACCCGCGCAACGCCGCCACCATCGCCGACAACGTGGGTGACAACGTCGGCGACTGTGCCGGCATGGCGGCCGACCTGTTCGAGTCGTACGCCGTCATGCTGGTCGCCAGCCTCATCCTGGGCCGGGTGGCCTTCGGCGAGGAGGGGCTCGTCTTCCCCCTCATCGTCCCGATGATCGGTGTGGTCACCGCGATCATCGGCATCTTCGTCACCGGGATGCGCGACCGCGACCGCAACGGCATGGCGGCCATCAACCGCAGCTTCTTCATCTCCGCCGCCATCTCGGCGGTGCTCGTCACGGCGGCCGCGTTCTGGTACCTGCCCAGCAGCTTCAGCGGCCTGACCGGCGCCGCCGTCGAGTCCACCGCCGACCCGCGGCTCATCGCCATCGGCGCGGTCCTCATCGGCCTGGTGCTGGCGAGCGCCATCCAGTTGCTGACCGGCTACTTCACCGAGACCAACCGGCGTCCCGTGCGTGAGATCGGCGAGAGCTCGGCCACCGGCCCGGCCACCGTCATCCTGGCCGGCATCAGCGTCGGCCTGGAGTCGGCCGTCTACTCCGCCCTGATCATCGGCGGCGCGGTCTACGGCGCGTTCCTGCTCGGCTTCGGCAACGTGACGATCGCGCTGTTCGCGGTGGCACTGGCGGGCACCGGCCTGCTGACCACAGTCGGCGTCATCGTGTCGATGGACACCTTCGGCCCGGTTTCCGACAACGCCCAGGGCATCGCCGAAATGTCCGGCGACGTCGAGGGCGAGGGCGCCCGCGTGCTCACCAGCCTGGACGCCGTCGGCAACACCACGAAGGCCATCACCAAGGGCATCGCGATCGCCACGGCCGTACTGGCGGCGACCGCGCTCTTCGGCGCCTTCCGTACGGCGGTCGAGACCGAGCTGACCGCGGCGAGTGCGGCGGTCAAGGAGACGCTCGGCACGTTCGCCTCGTTCAGCCTCAGCATCGACCAGCCCAACGTGCTGGTCGGCCTGGTGATCGGCGCCGCGGTCGTGTTCCTGTTCTCCGGGCTCGCGATCTCGGCGGTCGGCCGGGCCGCGATGCGCGTGGTCTTCGAGGTACGCGACCAGTTCCGCAACAACCCGGGCATCATGGACGGCACGCAGAAGCCGGAGTACGGCCGGGTCGTCGACATCTGCACCCGCGACTCGCTGCGCGAACTGGCCACGCCCGGCCTGCTGGCGGTCATGACCCCGATCGCGGTCGGGTTCGCCCTCGGCTACGCGCCGCTGGGCGCGTTCCTGGCCGGAGCCATCGCCTGCGGCACGCTGATGGCGGTGTTCCTGTCCAACTCGGGTGGGGCCTGGGACAACGCCAAGAAGCTGGTGGAGGACGGTCACCACGGGGGCAAGGGCTCGGAGGCCCACGCCGCCACGGTCATCGGCGACACGGTGGGCGACCCGTTCAAGGACACCGCCGGCCCGGCCATCAACCCGCTGATCAAGGTGATGAACCTGGTGGCGCTGCTGATCGCGCCGGCCGTCGTCCTCTACGCGGCCGACCCGGCGATCCGCATCGGCATCACGGTGGTCGCCGTGGGCGTGGTGGTCGCCGCGATCATCGTGTCCAAGCGGCGGTCGGTGAAGAGCGAGCCCGCCAACGACAACAACCGCGACAAGGAGCCCGTCGCGTCCTGACGCACTCGATCAGCGAACGCCCGCCTTCCGCTCGGGAGGCGGGCGTTCCGCCTTCTCCGAGGGTCTTCTCCGGGGTGCCTGTCTCTGGGAGGTGCTTCTCTCCGGGAAGGCGGCGCGCTCCGAGGGAGACGCTCTCCGGGAGGTGCCCCTCTCCGGGAGGTGCCCCTCTCTGGGAGCCCTTCTCAGGGAGGTGACGATCTTAGGACGTTTCCGCTTTCTGCGGATGTTCCGTGATTCCCGGGGCAGATCCGCACTTTCAGGGGAGACGCGGGACCTGAGCACCCCGATGGGAGACTGGGCACGTGAACGATGACAAGCGGCCGAGCGGCGGCAAGGCCCTGGGACTCATCCTGCTGGCGATGCTGGTCGTCCTGGCCGTGCTCGTCGGGCTGGCCACCTGGGCGACGAGGAATGGATGACCGGTGCGGACCTTGATTGTGCTGCGTCACGCGAAAGCCGCGCAGATCGCCGGCCTGCTCGACCGCGAGCGGCCGCTGACCGATCGGGGCGAACGCGACGCGAAACGGGCCGGCGACGAGATCAGGGCAGCCGGGTTCGCCCCCGAGATGGTGCTCTGTTCGCCGGCGCTGCGGACCAGGCGGACCGCGGAGCTCGCCTTCCCCGAGGCCGAGGTCAGCTACGAGCGCGACATCTACGAGGCGTACCCCGACGAACTGCTCGAACTGGTGCGCAGGAGCGATCCCGAGTTGGGCACCGTGGTGCTGTGCGGGCACAACCCGGGCGTGCACGAGCTGGCGCTGGGGCTCGCGGGCGGCGACTACGTGTTCAGGCCCGGGGCCTTCGCGGCGATCCGGGTGGAGTCGCCGTGGTCGGAGCTCGGTCAAGGCGAGGGCCGTCTGATCACCCGCTGGGACCCCAAGGAGGGCTGACTCACCCGGCCGCGAGCGCGCCGTCCTCGGCGTCGGCCGCCTCCACCTCGTCGCGGGAGATGCCGAGCAGGTAGAGGATGGAGTCGAGATAAGGGGTGTTGACCGCGGTGTCGGCTGCCTGGCGTACGACCGGCTTGGCGTTGAAGGCGACGCCCAGCCCGGCCGCCGCGATCATGTCGAGGTCGTTGGCGCCGTCGCCGATGGCCACCGTCTGAGAGATCGGCAGGCCCGCCTCGCGGGCGAACCTCTCCAGCGCCCGCGCTTTGCCGGGACGGTCGACGACCTCCCCGACGACCCGGCCGGTCAGCCTGCCGTCGATCACTTCGAGCACGTTCGCCGCGGAGTAGTCGATGCCGAGCTCGTCCACCAGGCCGTCGGTGATCTGCGTGAACCCGCCGCTGACGATGGCGAAGCGGTAGTCGAGGCGTTTGAGCGTACGGACCAGCGTGCGTGCGCCCGGCGTGAGCACCACCTCCTTGCGTACGAGGTCGAGCACGTCAGCGGGCAGCCCTTCGAGCAGCGCCACCCGGCGCCGCAGGGACTCGGCGAAGTCGAGCTCCCCGCGCATGGCCTCCGACGTGACCCTGGCCACCTCGTCGAGGCAGCCCGCGTGCGCCGCCAGCAGTTCGATGACCTCGCCCTGGATGAGGGTCGAGTCGACGTCCATGACGATCAGGCGCTTGGCCCGCCGCGACAGGCCGGTGCGCTGCACGGCCACGTCGACCTCCTGGGCGGCGGCCTCGGCGGCCAGCTCGACCCGCAGGGACGTGGGGTCGGCGCCGGACACCGACAGCTCGATGCACGTGACGGGCCACTGGGCCAGGCGTTCGATGCGGTCGATGTTGGCGCCGGCGGCGGCGATGCGGCCGGCGATGCCCGCGATGGCGGCCGGCTGCAGGGTGGCGCCGAGCACGCTGACCGACAGGCGGCCGCGGCGGCGCTGCTCCTTGGCCTGGGAGCCGGTGGACAGCTCCACCTCCATGCCGAGGTCCTCAGCCACCCGCTCGACGGCGGTCCACATGGCGCCGAGCGTCGTACCGGTGCCGGTGGAGGGGCCGCCCGCGTAGGCGACGAGTACGCCGAGCGTGAGCCGGCCTCGGATGACGACCTGTTCGATGTCCGCAACGGTCACCGGAAATCCGGACAGAACGGAAAAAAGCCGTGAAGTAACGCCCGGGCGGTCAGGGCCGTTCAACGTGATCAGGAGGGTGCGCTGGTCCACATCCAGTCACGGTACTGCGCCCGGTCGGGTGCCTGCGCAGCAGGATGGGTGTTCCGACGTGGGGCCGGAGACCGGAGCACTCCAGCCGCCGGTCAGCATGAAGACGGCCGAACCAGGCCCTGACGGCGATTATGCGGTGATACCGGCCCGAGCAGGCGGTGCCCGGGCAGGCTGTGCTCCGGCAGGCAGTGCTCGGGCAGGGGGTGAATGTCGGTGGGCCGGGGCCTAGTGCTGCAGGATCAGGTGGGTGTCGCCGAACTCGTGCCACAGATACCGCTCCCGCAGCGCCGCCTCGTACGCCCGCGCCAGCACACTCTCGCCCACGATCGCGCTCAGCATCAGCAGGTGGCTGGAACGCGGCTCGTGCAGTCCGGTGATCAACCCCGTGACGGCCCGCACGCCGTGTTCGGGGGTGACGATGTGCCGGGTCCAGCCCGCCGAGGCGGCCACGCGCCCGTCCGCGCCGCCGGCCGCGGCCGTCTCCAGAGCGCGTACGACGGTCGTGCCCGCGGCCACCACCCGGTTGCCGTTCTCCCGGGTCAGGTTGACCAGCCGCGCCGTGTGGCCGGGCACGTCGTACCGTTCGGCGTAGGGCGGCTCGTCCTTCTCCGGCGAGGCGACCCCCGTGTGCAGGGTGATCGGCGCGATCCCGATGCCGCGCGCCACGAGCGCCGCGACCAGGTCCGCGGTGAACGGCCGGGCCGCGCTCGGCATCTCGGCGCTGCCCGGCACGGTCGCGAACACGGTCTGGTAGTCCTCGATCGGCCAGTCCCGTTCCACGTACGAGTAACGGATCGGCACCCCGTGCACGCGCAGGTAGCGCTTCACGTCCCGGTCTAGCTCGGCCCGCCACAACCGTGGCGTCTCCCGTTCGATCAGCCGCAACGTGGCCCGGCCCGGCAGCGGCAGCCATTCGCCCGGCTCGCCGCCTCCGTAGGGTTCGGACGCTCTGGGCGTACGGCGGCGCAGTTCCACCAGCCACGTGCCGTCCTCCCGAGCGGTCGAGAAGTGCACGGCCAGCCGGTCGAGCCGGACGGCGGCCGGCAGGGTCGCCGAGTTGTTCACGACGATCAGGTCGCCGGGGTCGAGCAGCCGGGGCAGGTCGGCGAAGCGGTGGTGGCCGGGGTCGAGGTCGCCGCGCGAGACCATCAGGCGTACCGCGTCCCTGGCCGTTCCTCTCGCCTCGGGCGGTTCGTGGGCGGCGAGGCCGGGCGGCAGCGAGAAGTCGAGCGCGCCGGTCAGTGACGCGGTCATTGCAGGCTCTTCTTCCCGCTGGCGGGTCGGGCGGTGACGAGGTCGTGCAGCGCCGCGGCGACCTTGGCGGGGTCGGTGGCGGCGCCGGCCTCCTCGGCGCCCACGGCGTCGGCCAGCATGCGGGTGTTCATCTCGCCGGGGTCCACCCACCAGACGCGCAGCTCCGGCTCTTCGGCGGACAACACGTTGGACAGCTGCTCCAGCGCCGCCTTGGTGGCTCCGTAGCCGCCCCAGCCCTCGTACGGGCCCGTGGCGGCGTCGGAGGTGATGTTGACCACCGAGCCCTGGGAGGCCCGCAGCGCGGGCAGCGTGGCCTGGATGAGGGCGAGGGGAGCGGTCACGTTGGTCTCCAGCAGCGCCCTGAACGCCTCCAGGGGGTAGCCCGCGAGCGGTGGCAAAGGGGTCACGCCCAGGTCGCTGGCGTTGTTGACCAGGAGGTCGAGCCGGGGCACGGCCCTGGCGAGCCGTACGACGTGCGCCGGGTCCGTCACGTCGCCGGGCACGGCGGTGGCGTCCAGTTCGTCGGCGACCCGTTGCAGGTCGTCGGCGCCGCGGGCGGTGAGTACGAGGTTCCATCCCGCCGCCGCCAGGGCCCTCGCCAGGGCGAGGCCGAGACCGCGGGACGCGCCGGTGATGAGTGCGGTGTTCGTCATGACCACGACGTTAGGAACGCGGCGCGCGGCGGGCATCGGGCTGAGGGCCGGACCGCGCCTGGGCACATCGTCCTAGGACCATAGGGTGGGGGCGTGTCCACCGACCGAGAGGAAGTCCTGCACGCGGTGAGCTCCGCGGTGCTCGCGGTCACCCGCCATCTGTCGGTCCGCGAGGTGCTGCAGGTCATCGTACGCTCGGCGCAGCGCCTCCTCGACGCCCGTTACGCCGCGCTGGGCGTGCCGGACGACGACGGGTCGTTCGCGGAGTTCGTCGCCGAGGGCATCACCGACAAGCAATGGGACGCGATCGGCCCGCTGCCGAGACAGCACGGCATGCTGGGCGCGATGCTCCGCGACGGCGTTCCGGCCCGGCTGCCCGACCTGCGGGAGGACCCGCGGTTCGAGTGGTGGCCGAAGGCGCATCCGGTGATGAAGGATTTCCTTGGCGTGCCGATCCGCGACGGCGACGAGGTGCTCGGCATCATCTTCCTGGCCAACAAGCGCACGCCAGGCGGCTTCACACAGGACGACCAGGACCTCCTGACGCTCTTCGCCGCGCACGCCGCGATCGCCCTGACCAACGCCCGCCTCTACGAGCGCGGCCGTGAGCTGGCCATGCTGGAGGAGCGCAACCGGGTCGCCCACGAGTTGCACGACGCGGTCACGCAGAAGTTGTTCTCGCTGAGGCTGACCGCCCAGGCGGCGCAGGCCATGCTCGACAGGGCGCCCGACAAGGTCGCGCCCGAGCTGGAGCGGGTCCAGCGGCTGGCCGGCGAGGCCCTGACGGAGCTGCGTGCCGTGATCGTCGAGCTGCGCCCGGCCGACCTCGACCGGCACGGCCTGACGGAGACGCTGCGCAAGCACGTGCGCATGCTCGACCGGCTCCACCCGTCCCTGGTGGTGTTCGCGTGCGACGAACTGCCGCCGCTCGACCCGGCGGTCGAGGTGGCGGTGCTCAGGGTGGCCCAGGAGGCGCTGCACAACGCGCTCAGGCACGCCGGGGCGTCCCGCGTCTCGGTGCGCCTGGCATACGAGGAGGGCAAGCTGGTGTTGACCGTCGAGGACGACGGCAGGGGCTTCGAGCAGGCCGGCTCGCGCGGCCTCGGCCTGGCGTCGATGCGTGACAGGGCGGAGTCGGTCGGGGGCGCCATGACCGTCGGGTCGGCCCCGGGCAGGGGGACCACGGTGCGGGTGGAGGTGACCGCGTGATCCGCGTGCTGATCGCCGACGATCACCCGGTGGTGCGTCAGGGGCTGCGTACGTTCCTCGACCTGCAGGACGACATCACCGTGGTGGCCGAGGCGGGCGACGGGGCGCAGGCGGTCGAGCTGGTCGGGGAGCTCTGCCCCGACGTGCTGCTGCTGGATCTGAAGATGCCCGTGCTCGACGGCCTCGGCGCGCTGGAGCGGCTGACCGGCACCGCGACCAGGATCGTCGTTCTGACGTCGGTGAGCGACCGGTCCGACGTGGGGCCCGCGATGCGCGCGGGGGCGTCCGGGTTCCTCTACAAGGACGTCGATCCGTCCGCGCTGGTCCAGGCGGTGCGGGCGGTGCACGGTGGTCAGGTGCTGCTCGCGCCCGAGGCGGCGGAGGCGATGCTGGCCTCCCCTGACGGCGCGTCCGGCGTGCCGGGGCCGGTGCCGCTGACCGAGCGCGAGCGGGAGGTGCTGGCGCTCATCGCGGCCGGCCGGTCCAACAGGGAGATCGCGAGGAGCCTCGCCGTGGCGGAGAAGACGGTCAAGACCCACGTGTCCAGCGTGCTGATGAAGCTCGGCGTGCAGGACCGCACCCAGGCCGCCCTCTACGCCGTGCGGCACGGCCTCGGCTGAGCGCGCGGGCCGGGGGGCGCGTCAATGGTTCCTGACCGGCTCGAAGATCGCGTGGTGGGCCGCCACGAGCGCGCGGCGCACCGCACGGTCGAGTTCGCGCAGCGCCTCCGCGCGCGCCGCGACCTGACCGGAGGTGAGACCGCGGTCGTCGGCCAGGCGCAGCACGGTGGCCAGCCGCGTGGCGAGGGTGGACACGCGGTGGGCGCGGGCCGGATAGCCGGGCGCGAGCTCGCCGCCGCGTTGCCCCAGCCGGCCGGGACGGTCGCCGACCGGGCCGTCGACGGAGGTCAGCGCCTCGGTGGCCGACCGCATCGCGTCTGAGAGGTCGCGCTCGGCCTCGGCGAGCGAGGGCAGGTCATGGCGTGCGGGGCCGGAGTCGTGCACGTCCAGGCGCACGCCGACGTAGGACGATCCGCGGTGGTCCGGCAGGGGCAGCAGGCCGATGTTCTGGTCGCCGGCCACGGCGATCGCGGCCTGGCCGACGTCGACCGCGGCCGAGTTGAACGACGGCGGGCCCGACAGGCCCAGCGGGTCGCCGGGCGCAGGCAGGGCGAGCCGCAGCTCGCGCAGGCCGTCCACGCGGAGATTTGCGAGGTATTTACGCAGCGGAACGTCGCCCGCGACAACGGGTCCGCCGGCGGCTTCGACGTGGTCAGCCGCCTCGTCGAGGCCGACGTGACCGGCGAGCCAGGCGTTCCCCCAGGCGACCAGGGAGGGACAGACAGGCGATTCAGGGCGCACCGATCCACGATAAGCGCTCGCCCTGCAATAGGTTTGTCCCGTGGGTGACTCCTGAAGGAGGGATTCGGGGATGGGTGGTCAGGTGCTGCGGCTCCAGGACGTCGCCGTCAGGCGCGACGGAGCGGCCCTGCTGCGCGGCATCGACTGGACGGTCAACGAGGACGAGCGTTGGGCGGTCATCGGCCCCAACGGCGCAGGTAAGACCACGTTGCTGCAGGTCGCTGCCACGTTGCTCTATCCGAGTGAGGGCCTGGTCGAGGTGCTCGGCGAACGGCTGGGGCAGGCGGACGTCTTCGACCTCCGGCCGCGGATCGGGCTGGCGAGCGCCGCGCTGGCCGAGCGCATCCCGCCCGAGGAGAAGGTCATCGACCTCGTGCTGACCGCGTCGTACGGGATCATGGGCCGCTGGACGGAGGAGTACGACTCCAACGACGTCACGAGGGCCGTCGAGTTGATCGACATGATGGGCGCGGCCCATTTGATCAGGCGGCGGTTCGGCACGTTGTCCGAGGGCGAGCGCAAGCGGGTGCAGATCGCCCGCGCGCTCATGCCGGACCCGGAGATGTTGCTGCTCGACGAGCCGGCCGCCGGGCTCGACCTGGGCGGGCGCGAGGATCTGGTGCGCCGCCTGTCGCTGCTGGCGGGCGACTACCGTTCGCCGACGCTGGTGCTCGTGACGCACCACGTGGAGGAGGTCCCGGCGGGGTTCACGCACGGGCTGCTGCTGCGGCACGGCTCCGTGGTGGCTCAGGGGCCGCTGGAGCACGTGATGACGTCCGACAACCTCTCGCACACGTTCGGGGTGCCGCTGTCGCTGGAGCGCAGCGGTGAGGGCCGCTGGTACGCGCGTCCGCACTAGGTCGCCATTTATGCCGATAAAGCCACCCGACGCTGACGGGACACTGCGGGTAGCAGAAACCAAATAAGATCTACGGAGTCGGTACCGTCGGCTTCGGAGCGTCGCCATGACCATCGAGCAGCTCATCGTCGCCCTTGTCGTGGTCGCGGCGGTGGGCTTCGCGGTGGCACGCACGATCCGCATCATCCCGCAGGCCACGGCCGCCATCATCGAGCGCCTCGGCCGCTACCACCGCACGCTGACGCCGGGGCTCAACCTGGTGGTGCCGTTCATCGACCGCATCAAGGACCTGATCGACCTGCGCGAGCAGGTGGTGTCGTTCCCGCCGCAGCCGGTGATCACCTCCGACAACCTGGTCGTCTCCATCGACACCGTCATCTACTTCCAGGTCACCAACCCCAAGGCGGCGACGTACGAGATCGCCAACTTCCTGACCGGCGTCGAGCAGCTCACGGTCACGACGCTGCGCAACGTCGTCGGCGGCATGGATCTCGAACGCACGCTGACCTCGCGCGAGGACATCAACACCGCGCTGCGCGGCGTGCTCGACGACGCCACCGGCAAGTGGGGCATCCGGGTCAACCGGGTCGAGCTCAAGGCCATCGACCCGCCGGCCTCCATCCAGGACTCGATGGAGAAGCAGATGCGCGCCGACCGCGACAAACGCGCCGCCGTCCTGACCGCGGAGGGGCAGCGCCAGGCCTCGATCCTCGCGGCCGAGGGGGAGAAGCAGGCCGCGGTGCTGCGGGCGCGGGGCGAGGCGGAGGCGGCCGTGCTGCGCGCCCAGGCCGACGCCGAGGCCCAGGCCATGCGTGCCAAGGGGCAGGCCGACGCGATCGGCATGGTCTTCAAGGCCATCCACGAGGGAAAGCCCGACCAGCAGCTGCTCGCCTACCAATACCTGCAGACCCTGCCGGAGATCGCCAAGGGCGAGGCCAATAAGATCTGGATCGTGCCGTCGGAGATGGGCAAGGCACTGGAAAATCTCGGCGGTCTTTTCACACCCCCCAAGAGCTCGGACACCCAGTGAACGACCCGCTGCGAGGGCCGGCACTCCGGTCCTAGGCATGGCCGCACGGCGGTTCGACGAGCGGGTCTCTCGGGGCAAGGAGGGTTTGTGACGGGGTGGGAGCTGGCCGTGGTCTGCGCGGCCGGGGTGATGGCGGGCGCCATCAACGCGGTCGTCGGTTCTGGGTCGCTGATCACGTTCCCCACACTGGTGGCGGTGGGCGTCGATCCCGTCACCGCCAACGTGTCCAACACCATCGGGCTGGTGCCCGGCTCCTTCACGGCCGCCTACGGCTACCGTGTCGAGCTGCAGGGCCAGCGCGAGCGCCTGGTGCGCCTGGGCGCGGCCTCGGCGCTCGGCGCGCTGATCGGCGGCATCCTGCTGCTGTTCCTCGACCCCGACGTGTTCGAGGTGGTCGTCGTCGCGCTCATCGCGCTGGCCTGCCTGCTGGTCATGGTGCAGCCGCGGCTCAACGCCTGGCTGGCCGAACGGCGTGGGCGCGGGCATCCGCACGGCGGGGCGGCGTTGTGGCTGGGCGTGCTGGCCTCGGGCGTCTACGGCGGTTACTTCGGGGCCGCCCAGGGCGTGCTGCTGATCGGGTTGATCGGCATCTTCCTCGACGACGGCCTCCAACGGGTGAACGCCGCGAAGAACGTGCTCGCGCTGCTGGTCAACGCCGTGGCCGCGGTGTTGTTCACGCTGGTCGCCGACGTCGACTGGCAGGCCGTGGCCGGGGTGGCGCTGGGCGCGATGGCCGGCGGGTTCCTGGGGGCCAGGCTGGGCCGGCGCATCCCGGCTCCCGTGTTGCGGGGAATCATCGTGTGCGTGGGGATCGCGGCGATTATCGTACTGGTGTACGGATAAATTTCCGTCTATCTGGGTATGAATCCGTACATGAAGGGTGATCGGGTGGAGATCGTCATCGACGCGGGAGGATCACCGCGTACCTACGAGATCAGGGCCACCCGCGCCGGCCGGCGGGTCGAGGTCAACACGCGGCGGGGGCTCGTCGAGGTCAGCGAGGTCACCAGGACCGGCACCCCGGTGCGCACGGCCCGGTTCATGTCCAGCCGCATCCTCGCCCTCGTCGAGCACCCCGCCGACGAGGTCAGCTGAAGTCCGCCGCGCGGTCCTCGGCCCACCGGCGGAACGTCAGCGCGGGCCGCCCGAGCAGCCGCTCCACGGTGTCGGTGACCCGCTCGGGGCGGCTCACGAACGTCTCCCACCCCTGCAACGCCAGGTCCACGAAGGACGGGTCGGCCCAGGCCGCCATGAGTTGTTCACGGGCCTTCTCGACGGGCAACTCCTCCCAGCGCACTTCGCGGCCCAGCACCTCGCCGATGACGCGCACCTGCTCGGCCTGGGTGAGCTGCTCGGGGCCGGTGAGCGCGTAGGTCGCGCCGTTGTGCCCGGCCGAGGTGAGGGCGTGCACGGCCACGGCCGCGATGTCCTTCTCGTGGATGAGCGACCTGGCGGCCTGCCCGAACGGCCAGCGTACGACGCCCTGCCTGATCTGGTCGGCCCACATGAGCGTGTTGGCCGCGAACCCGCCGGGCCGCAGGAACGTCCAGCCGGCACCCGAGTGCCGGATCAGCCGCTCCACCTGATGGTGGAAGTACGACGGCTGCTCGTCGTCCGACGCATCCGCCGTGTCCGCCGACAGGTAGACCACGCGCCGCGCGTGCTTGGCGATCGCCGTGATCGTGTCCGTGGCGCTGTCGGCCGAGGTCGTCGGCCAGAGCAGGAACACGCTCTCCACGCCGTCGAGCGCCGGCTCCAGGCTCTCGGGGACGGTCAGGTCACCGCGTACGGTCTCGACGGGCAGATGCGCCCGTTCGGGATTCCTGGCCAGCGCCCGCACCTCCAGCCCGGCCTCCGCCAGCCGGGTCACCACATGCCTGCCTACGTTGCCGGTCGCGCCGGTCACCAGAATTTTGCCCATGCGCCGAACGTAGGACCTCAAGCTAAGTTCAGGTCAAGGGGCGCACCTGGAGGGTGCCGTCGCGCCTGACGCGCGTCTCGAACATGGGGGCGGGAGCGGTCGCCGGGCCGTGCTTCACCGAGCCGTCCGTCAGCCGGAACGTGCTGCTGTGCCACGGGCACACCACGCACGCCTCGCCGTCCTCCATGACGAGCCTGCCCTGGTGCAGCGGCCCGGCCAGATGGGGACAGCGGTCGCCGAGCACGGTCACGGCCTCGCCCTGGCGCAGCACGAAGAGCTGGATGTAGCCGAGCCTGCGCGCCACAGGACGGCCGTCCGGCAGATCTCTCAGCGGGCACAGGTCGTGCCAGCCCAGCGGGACCAGATGGGTGACCTGCGGGGCGTGGTTGGCCCCCGCCGCCTGCCGGTAGGCCAGGTGGCCGCCGAGATAGGCGCCGAGGGAGCCCATGCCGAGCCCGGCGAACGACAGGAGCCGGCCGGGGCGCTCGTGCCCGCGCAGCCGTGCCAGCAGCGAGGCGGAGAACAGGCCGAGGGCGGCCACGTTCGACGCCATGTGCACGAACCCCACCCGCTGCTGCTCGCGGTGGAGCGACGACCAGTCGGTCAGCCCGGCCGCGGCCGTCGGCAGCGCGTTGGCGATGCCGGCGGCCAGCAGCAGGCGCGAGGCCCGGGGGTCGGCGCGCGCCAAATCCAGCACGGAGGCCGACATCCAGCAGCCGAGACTCACCGTGGCGAGCGGCGGATGCAGCGGCTTGCCGGTGGGAACACCGTGCAGCAGATCGCGTACCCGTCCTTGGGGGATGCGCCGGCGTACGGTCTTCGCCAGCGCCCTGACGGCTTTGTCCATGACTTTCGACTTCTCGAGTCGATCGGCGAGGGCGACCGGCCCGGCGAAACCCCGTAGTTGCCGACGCTTCGCTCGCACTTCCTCTTTCACGACAAGTCCCCTACCCCGGGCAAGAGGGCATCACTCGGACAGGTGTCCCCGGGCCACGGAGAGATCGACCAGCTCCCGCGCGTACGCACCGAGCGAGGGCGAACCCTCCTCGATGATCCGTACCTTCTGCCTGACCTGGGCGGCCGTCACCTTGAACAGCGGCCAGGTGCCGCCCTCCGTGTGATGGTTGGCCAGGATCGGGGCGAACCGGTCGAGCGCCTTGGCGAACATCGCCTCCGGCGTCTTCCGCTCCTCGAACTCGTCCCACAACTCCCGCATCCACCTCGCCTGGTCGGCGGGCAGCAGGCCGAAGATGCGGTCGGCGGCGGCCCGCTCGGCCTCTTCCTGGGCGGTGACGGCCACGGGGTCGTAGATGAAGGTGTCACCGGCGTCGATCTCCACCAGGTCGTGCACCAGCAGCATGGCCACCACCCGTTGGAGGTCTGTCCCCGGTGGGGCGTGCTCGCCGAGGACCATCGCCAACGTGCCCACGTACCAGGAGTGCTCTGCGGTGTTCTCCCGTCGCGAACCGTCGATGAGATGGTTGCGGCGGATGATCCGCTTCAACTTGTCGATCTCGATGGCGAAGGCGATCTGGGTGTTCAGGCGGTCCTCTTCCGGTGCGATAGTCACGCGCGACACCCTAATGTGCCTTGATCACCCGGGTTGGTGAAATCCTTACCGGCACTCAGCTGAACAGTACGTGACCACTGCGAACGTCGAGCGCACGGGGAAGCCCCGGAGCCCCCGCGGTCTCCGGGGCTTTGCCCTGGGGTGGCGCGGTCCCCCAGGTCTACTGGCCGGCCTGGGCCAGCGCGACGTCCGCGCGGAGATCAGGCGGCTCCTCGAAGTCGGGCCGCAACGAGACCCACGCGCGGCGGCCGTACAACCTGTCCAGGCCGGGGGAGGCCACTCCCGGCGTCTCGTCGCGCCGGACGATCTCCACGACGACGAACTGCGAGCGGGTGCGGTGCCGGTAGACGTTCGTGCTCCTGGCCCAGCACGCCGCGGCGATCTCCTCGCTGTACGCCTCGAACTCCTCGGCGCAGATCCCCGCCCTCGTCAGGATCAGCGCCTTCTCGCCCCTCGACGTGGGCGTGATCCAGAGCACCAGCGGGATCCGGCCCGCCCTGGTGTGCATCGTCGTCTCCAGGCAGACCCGCTGCAGGCGGTGGCGGGAGATCACGCACCAGACGTGGGAGGTGACCCAGTTGCGGCCGGTCCTGGTGACGGCCGGCACCGAGATGGCGCTGCTCAGCAGGATGAGCGGCATCCACCGGCCCTGCTGGGTGGCGTCGAGCAGCGTCAGTGTGAAGGCCGCCAGCGCCGCGGCCAGCAGCAGCTCCGTACGGATCCGCCACAGCCTGACGAGCGGGCCGCGCCGGCCGGCGGCGGGCAGGTCCTCGTAGCCGGGGTAGATCTGCTTGCGCGGGTTCCTCGGCACGTCAAGACACCTCCTCCGTCACGCGGTGCGGGAGGCGGAGCTGGTCGAAGCGCGGGTCGCGGTATCGGCGAGCGCCGAACCCCGTGCGCTCGACGGTCCAGCCCATCCGGTGGGCGAACTCGTCGGGTTCCATGCAGATTTCCCGGTCGGCCCATGCGACGAGTTCCCGGATCCGGGACTTGATTCGGCTGAGTCCCTTGGTACCTTGTGAGTACATAGAAGACCCCTTTCGCGGCATTTTGAGGTGGCTTCTGTGCCGGTCCGGCGGCTGATGGCCGACCTCGTCGCAGGGTGGCAGCCCATGTGCGGCGAGTCGGATATCGGCCGCGGACCGGCTTTTTTCATGCTCGAATGAGCAGACTCTCGCTGAGCGGTCAGGCGATGAGATGGTCCTTCCGGCAAGTGGCCTCCCTGGGGTGGATTCTCAGTTCCGGGACGGCGACGTTGCCGGCGAGGCGGCCCGCCTGGGGGCGCGCGTTCGTGGTCGGAAGGCCCGATGCGTACGGCCGTGTGGTCATGTGCGGCCTCCTCACCATCCGAGGTCCTTCCTGAGACCGATCGTCCCCCCAGGTCGGCGATGCTGCAATACTTTTGGCAAGGGAAGATTTAAGTTTCTTCGCGACTTGCTTCTTGGCTTGCGGTGCAACTTGCACGACAAGCGTCAACAGGTGTGATTGCGCTGGCACGACCCGCGTCCATTGTCGTCCCGTTCCGCCGCCTGGCGGAGCTCGCCTTGCCCTTGAGCTCTCCCCGTGAAAGCCTGCTTGGCAAGGCCAGACGCGACTATCCGTGCAACTTGCAGTGTAAGATTGGGCGAACGGCCCCCAAGCCGGGCTCCCAAACGACCCCTTCCGGCTACACCTTCATTCCCGACAAGGAGAGTGGACGGTGCCATCGCAGCAGGGCAGTCCCACAGTACGCAGGCTCCGCCTCGGGCAGGAGCTGCGCCTCCTCCGGGAGCGTAGGAAGCTCACCGGCGCCAAGGCCGCCCGCGAGCTCGGCTGGTCGGCCAGCAAGGTCAGCCGCATCGAGGCGGCCAAGACCATGCCCGTCGCCGACGACGTCAAGGCGCTGGCCGAGCTCTACCGCATCGACGCGGAGAAACTTGACGAGCTCTTCGGCCTGTTGCGGGATGCGGAGCAGCGCGGGTGGTGGGAAGATTACGAAGACACTCTTCCTGAGGAATACACAAGATTCCTCGGGCTTGAGGCGGAGGCGACCTCACAACGATCGTGGGAACCACAGATCGTGCCCGGTCTCCTGCAAACCGAGGACTACGCGCGGGAAGTCATCCTGGCCTCCCGGGGCATCGCGCGCATCACGCACAGCGGTGTCCGGAGCCGTGTCGAGGCCCGCCTCGACCGGCAGCGTCGCGTTCTGCACCGGGCCCATCCCTGCGAGCTCACGGTCGTGCTGGATGAGTCGGCGCTGACGCGCCGCTTCGGTGAGCCTTCGGTGATGCGCGCGCAGATGGAGCATCTTCTGGAGATCTCCATGTTGCCGCACGTCAGCATCCATGTCCTCGCCCTGGACGCACTTCATCCGGTGAACACGAGCGCGTTCATCCATCTGAAGTTCCGGGACTTCGACGACGTGGTGTACCTCGAGCAGTTGTACACCGCCAACTTCGTCGAAGATCTCGGCCGCGTGGCAGGTTATGAGGCGGCCTTCGGTCACCTCAAGTCGGAGACGCTGGATGAGGACGAGTCGCGCGTGCTCATCCAGCGTAAGGCTATGCTGTGGCGGCGTTAGCCACCACTAAACCTCAAAAGGGGCAATGGAGCCCCTTTGTCTGTTTGGGGAGAGAATGCACATCCAACCTGTCGAGGCGGCTTGGCGGAAGAGCACCTTCTGCAACGGCGCAGACGCCTGCATTGAAGTCGCCCCCTTGGCCAACGGTAATGTCGCGTTGCGCGACAGTAAAGAGCAGGACGGGCCCGTCCTGGTCTTCACTCCGGCGGAGTGGGAGGCTTTCACCGCGGGTGTCCGTGACGGTGAGTTCGACATGGCCACGCTAGGGGCCGGCGCATAAAGAACGGCCCTGGCATGTTGCTGACACAACCTTTCAGGGCCGTTCGGGACGAGGCCTGGCACGCCTCGCCGCACTCCGGCTCACCTGCACACTTGAGCACTGAAGACTTGCCCATCATGACACACTGACCGCCCGGTTGATCACAGGGCACACGCCAGGTGCCCCCGGTGTTCACACGAGCCCGCCCGTCCTTGGACTCATTGTCGAAGCATTTTCCGCAGAGGTCCGCCAGGGCGAGATGAATGGCCGCTGCCCGGCCCGACATCGTGAAGAATCGTCACGTGAACGGCCCGCGCCCGAAAGCTTCTTTTCAAGCGGTCGTCGCAACACCCCCGGTAGAGGGGACGCGATGGACTTCGAGATCCCGGCCGGGCGCGGGTCCCATTCCCATCAGGGCTGCTGTGGTGGTGACCATACGTAGGGCGTGGTGGTGGTCACCGAGTGGAAGCCCAGCCGCCGCAGGATCGGCGCGCTGTCGTCGGACGCGTCCACGTGCAGATAGGCGACGGCGAGTTCCGCTCCATCGGCTTCGGCAACCATGACAGCGATCTCTTCCGGGGCTGCTGAGACGCGGGCGATCAGACCATCGCCGAGCCGGCTCCAGTCCTGTCCCCAGACGATCGATTCCATGACGGCGATGCGATGCATATCGATGTCATCGGTCACCCGCCGCAGGGTGACACCGCTTGGCGGAGCCGGTGCCGCAGTCATGTTCCTGGCGCGGCCGATGAGGACCGTCTCATGTTCCTCTGGAGTGAAGCCCGCAGCACGCAGCCGCTCAGCAAGGTCGATCGGCTGGTCGTGCCTGCGGGTCTTCCATTCGGCCGCCTCGCCGCGTGCGGCAGTCGCGCTGGCGGGTGATCAGCCGGTCGAGTTCGCTGCCGCGTACTCCGACGTCGCGTGGGGCGCTGACGAAGCCGCGGAACTGGCCGACGATCCGCAACAGCGGACCGTCCTGCTCGTAGGTGACGCCGGCCGGCGGGTGGGGAGGCGCTCCCCGCATCTGCTCGTCATAGACCGCCGGCAAGTCGTCGATGTCGGTCATGAGACAAGACAGTACGAGGCATGACAACCACCTTTCCGGTCGGCCGACGAGGTGCAACCGGCGCCGCATCCACGACCGCCCAGCCCCGGTGTCCGCGTTGTCCGCAACGGCATACACGGCATGGTGCGTCCCTCCGTGGATTCGTCCTCGGTACCCACCCGTGCCTCATGGCGGGCCGGGCTCCGAACCTAACTTGAATAATTCAACTTAGCGAGTCATTCGGTTAAGGTGGCCGACGACGGGCCGCGTGACGTGGTGTCCGATTTGTTGTCAAGTGGGAGGAGTGCACGGTAAAGCGCCCCGCATGGCATGCTCGATCCCTGGAAGACAGGATTCGAGTGGAAGTGGCAGTAGATGAGACTCCCCCATGCCCTCCCGTTGCTCGCTGTCGTCGTGTCCCTGGCCGCATGCTCCTCGCCGCAGCCGGAAAGGCAGTTGCAGAGCGGGCAGGTGGAGAAGGAACGGGCGCCTTCCACGCCCTCCGCCACGCCCTCCGCGAAGCCGACGCCGCAGCGGCGGCCGTACACGATCGCCTTCGGCGGGGACGTGCACTTCGAGGGGATGTTGCGCCCCCGGCTCTCCAGCCCGCGCACGGCACTGGGACCGATCGCGAAGGTGCTGCGCAGGGCCGACTTAGCCATGGTCAACCTGGAGACGGCCATCACCACCGGGGGGACGCCGGCGCCGGGCAAGGAGTTCACGTTCAGGGCGCCGCCGAGCGCGCTGAGCGCGTTGAAGGCCTCCGGGGTCGACGTGGCGTCCATGGCCAACAACCACGGCATGGACTACATGGACGACGGGCTGGCCGACTCGCTGTCGGCGATCAAGCGCAGCAAGTTCCCCGTGGTCGGGATCGGGAAGGATGCGGCGCAGGCGTACCGGCCGTACCGCACGACCGTGAATGGCAACCGGGTGGCGATCATCGGGGCCACGCAGGTCATGGACGCGGAGTTCATCCAGTCGTGGACGGCTGCCGCCGGCAAGGGCGGGCTGGCCTCGGCCAAGGACGAGGCGAGTCTGCTGAGGGCCGTACGCAAGGCGCGCAAGAACTCCGACACGGTGATCGTCCACCTGCACTGGGGGACCGAGATGGAGAAGTGCCCGAACCCGGCGCAACGCTCGCTCGCCCCCAAGCTGGTCAAGGCGGGCGCCGACGTGGTGGTCGGCGGGCACGCGCACATCCTCCTCGGCTCCGGATATCTCAAGAACGCGTACGTCAATTACGGCATGGGCAACTTCGTCTTCTACAACTCCAATCCTGCGACCACGGGCAGGACCGGGGTGCTGACGTTGACGATCAACGGGCGGAAGGTGCTCAAGGACACCTGGACCCCCGCCACCATCCAGGGCGGCGTTCCGGTGCCGATGAAGGGGGCGTCGAAGACGCGGGCGGTCGAGGACTGGAAGGACCTGCGCTCCTGCACGGGCCTGTCGGCCGGCCCCGACAGGTGATCCACCCGGCGGAACGGGCGTTGTTATCCTGCTGGACGGTGCGTCCAACAGGAGGTCGCGATGCGGTGGGTCGAGTCCGGTGACGTACGGCTGGCGCTGTTCGAGGAGGGCGACCCGGGCAGGCCGACGATCGTCCTCGTCCACGGCTACCCCGACACCCACCGCGTCTGGGACGAGGTGGCCACGCTCCTGCGTGACCGTTTCCACGTGGTGCGCTACGACGTGCGCGGGGCGGGCCGGTCCACGGCCCCGCGCGACCGCCGCGCGTACGGCTTCGATCACCTGATCGCCGATCTCGGCGCGGTGCTCGACGCCGTGGGCAAGCCGAAAGTGCACCTCGCAGGGCACGACTGGGGTTCGCTGCAGGGGTGGGAGGCGATCGCCCGGGAGGGCGTCCGTGACCGGGTGGCCTCGTTCACCAGCCTGGGCGGGCCGGGGTTGCGGCAGACGCGGCACTTCACGCGGCACGGGCGGCGGCGTGACGTCGCGGCGCAGCGGCTGCGGTCGTGGTACATCGGGGCCTTCCGGCTGCCCGCGCTGCCCGAGCTGGCGTGGGGGTCCGTGATGCCGCGGGTCTTCACCCGCACGCTGCTGCGCGAGGGCGTCACGCCGCGGCCGGGGCATCCGGCGCCCACCCTGGCCGAGGACGGTCGCAACGGGCTCTGGCTCTACCGGCGCAACATGACCGCCGCACTCAGCAGCCCCGAACCCGATCGGCACGAACCCGATCGGCGCGAACCCGATCGGCACGAACCCGATCGGCACGAACCCGATCGGCGCGGCCCCGGCGGTCCCGGTCCGGATCCGCGCGGTCTCGACCCGCGCGTCCCCGACGTGCCCGTGCAGGTCATCGAGGCCACGCGGGACCGGTTCGTGACGCCCGCGCTCACGGCCTCGTTCGGCGGGTGGGTGGACGGGTTGTGGCACCGCAGGCTCGCGGCCGGGCACTGGGCCCACCGCAGCCGGCCGGACGCCGTCGCCGGGATGATCGCCGAGTTCGCCGACCACGTCGAGGGCGGGCGGGCCGGTACGGCGTTGCGG
>NZ_SMLD01000145.1:0-23977 GCF_004352805.1 Nonomuraea mesophila | reverse complement strand
GCCCCACTCCGACCCCGACCCCGACGCCTACTCCGACCACCACCAGTCCCAGGCCCACGAAGACCAGCACCCACACGGTGACCATCACGCCGTCGTCGGAGTCCGAGCCCACCAGGAAGTCCCAGACGCCCAAGGCCGGAGCCGACACCGGTGCCGGTGGAACCATGGGCCCCGACGGCCGGCTGTTCATCCTCACGGGTGGTGCGCTGATCGTCGCCGCCGCTGGAGGTGGGCTTCTCATGCGTCGCCGTAACGCAGCCAGGGACTGACGGAGATGTCCGGCTACTACCCGTACGGCGGTGGCGGCGCTCCCGTACCCCCGCCTGAGGACAAAGGGGGAGCGGCGCTCAGGACGGTGCTGATCGTGGCGGCCATCGCCGGTGTGGTGACCGTGGTGGCCGGGCTGCTGATCGTGTTCAGGTCACCCGACGAGTACGGCCTGGCCAGCAACCGGGACACCCTGGCCCTGGAGGCGCAGCCGAAGCCGTCGGGGCAGCAGGAGCAGGCGTTGTTCCAGGGCGGGCCCGACCTGCCGCCGCCGCTGCCGCAGATCGAGGCGGCCCCTCCCATGTTGCCGTCCACCCCCGTGCGACTCGTGATCAAGCGGCTGGGGGTCAACGCCCCGATCAAGTCGGTGGGGCTGGCCAAGAACGGCACGATCCAGGTTCCGCCGCCGGACAACCACAACCTGGTCGGGTGGTACCGCAACATGTCGACGCCGGGCGAGGCGGGGCCGGCCGTGTTGCTGGGACACAAGGACACCAAGACGAGGGCGGCGGTGTTCAACCGGCTGCCGGAGCTCAAGCACGGCGACACCATCGAGGTCAAGCGCCAGGACAAGACCACGGCGGTGTTCACGGTCGGCGGGGTGGAGCAGGCGAGCAAGAAGACGTTCCCGACCCAGCGGGTCTACGGCAGCCAGGAGAACGCCCAACTGCACCTGATCACGTGCGGCGGCACCTATGATCGTCGCACCGGGCACTACACCGACAACGTCATCGTTTATGCGACGATGACGAGCTCCTATCGAAGCTGAGCGCGGAGGCTGGCATGGGCTGGATGGCGAAGCGGCGACTGCGTACAGGCCCCACGGCGGTGGTGCCCGCCAAACCCGATGCGGCGACGCTGCTGCGGATCGTCCGGCTGGCCGATCCGAGCGCGCGCCAGGACGGCGACGACATCGTGGCGACCGACGTGCGGGTGTGCGCGCCGGTCGAGGCGGCGGCCGAGCTGACGGGCGGGGTGCTGGAGAAGGCGTGGGCGGTGCGGGTGGCCGCCGAGGGCCCGCTGCCGATCGACTTCTTCGACCGCTACCTCGCCGAGGGGCTGGCCTTCCGGCTGAAGGGGCTGGCGGTGTGCAGGGGCGAGGTGAACGACCCGGCCGACGACGCGGAGGGCGGCCCCGCCGTCATCCTGCCCGTACGCCCGGAGCCTGAGGAACTGGCCCCGTTCCTGGAGCAGGACGAGGAGGAGTTCACGTTCACGGCGGGCGAGGTCAAGGCCGGGCTGGTGCCGCAGAAGGGCTCCCCGCCGGCGGCGGCGGAGTTGCTGCCGTTCGCGACCGAGTTGACGGCGATCGAGTTGCGCGGCGAGGAGCCGGAGAAGCTGGGCGCGCTCGCCCTGCAGTTGTCCGAGGCGCTGAACGGGCTGGCGGTCGACCGGTGGCGGTTCAGGATCGACGCGGCGGAGGACCTCGTACCGCCCGCGGAATGAACCCAGAACGTCGTTCTGTTGTAATGTGCACCTAGTAACCGAATATTGCTCGGTTTCCAGGAGGCACTGTGGCAGAGGCGTACATCGTCGGGGCGGTCCGCACCCCGGTCGGCAAGAAGAAGGGCGGCCTGTCCACCGTCCACCCCACTGACCTGGCCGCGCACACGCTGAAGGCGCTGATCGAGCGCACCGGCGTCGACCCCGCGGCGGTCGAGGACGTCATCATGGGGTGCGTCATGCAGTTCGGCCCCCAGAGCATGGACATCGCGCGCAACGCCTGGCTGTCGGCGGGCCTGCCGGAGACCACCGCCGGGGTCACGATCGACCGGCAGTGCGGCTCCTCGCAGCAGTCGATCCACTTCGCCGCCCAGGGCGTCCTTTCCGGTACGCAGGACCTCGTCGTGGCGGCCGGCGTCGAGTCGATGAGCGTCGTGCCCATGGGCTCGTCGATCACGGCCGCGCTCGAGAAGGGCATGCCGTTCCCGTTCGGCGAGATGTGGGTGGAGCGCTACGGCAAGCAGGAGATCTCGCAGTTCCGCGGCGCGGAGCTGATGTGCGAGAAGTGGGGCTACACGCGCGAGGTCCTGGAGCAGTACGCGTTCGAGTCCCACCAGCGCGCCGCCAAGGCCATCGCCAACGGCCACTTCAAGGACCAGATCGCCCCCGTCAACGGCGTGGAGGACGACGAGGGCCCGAGGCCCGACACCACCCTGGAGAAGATGGCCGGGCTGAAGACCCTGAAGGAGGGCGGCCAGATCACCGCCGCCACCTCCTCGCAGATCTCCGACGGCTCGGGCGCGGTGCTGATCGCCTCCGAGCAGGCGGTCAGGGAGCACGGCCTGACCCCGCGCGCCCGCATCCACCAGCTCGCGCTCATGGGCGACGACCCGGTCTACATGCTGACCGCGCCGATCCCCGCGACGCGGCGGGCGCTGAAGAAGGCCGGCATGTCGATCGGCGACATCGACGTCGTGGAGATCAACGAGGCCTTCGCGCCGGTGCCGCTGGCGTGGATGCAGGAACTCGACGCCGACCCGGCCAAGGTCAACCCCAACGGCGGCGCCATCGCGCTCGGCCACCCGCTGGGCGGCACGGGAGCGATCCTCATGACCAAGCTCCTGCACGAGCTGGAGCGTACGGGCGGCCGCTACGGTCTGCAGACGATGTGCGAGGGCGGCGGCCAGGCCAACGTCACCATCATCGAACGCCTCTGAGCGAAGAGGGCGCGAGCGCCGCCTCCGAGGGGGAGGCGGCGCCGCCACGTCACCACGGCATGAACGCTTGTTTGCCGGCGGTTCCTGCGCGAAAGCGTCCGGGCTCTCGCTCGACGACTGCACATCGTGTGAGCGCAGTGTCGGTCGCGTAAGGTCGAGGCAGTGAACGATCAGGAGAGCGTGCCGTTCGCCCAGGCCCGTGCCCTTGCAACGCGTGCGTCCGCGATGTTCGCGAAGAACTGGGGATCCAGCCGGTCATCGGCCGTCTCCTCGTGGTCGACTGGGCGCCTCTCCCGCAGGAAGGCGACAAAGTTCTGTTCGTGTTCGACGGAGGCACCCTCGACCACGAGGCGACCCGGCGGATCACGTTCTCCGACGGTGAATTGAGCGTATACGAGTTCCGTTCCGTCGCTGAGCTCGATGACCTCCTGACCGAACGTCTTGCCCGCCGTCTCAAAGCGGCTGCGATCGCCCATGAGATGGGGGAAACCATCTATCTGGAACACGGCCGAGCCGTTCTTGCCGGGTGATGGCCGAACTGATGTCACCGAATGTCTCTAAGAGAAACGCGAGCGCCGCCTCCAGGCGTACGGGGGAGGCGGCGCAAGATGCACCGTCGCCGACTTTGTGTGCTCATCCCGGCGTATCCGCTTATGCGTGCCGGAATCGTTCCGATGCATTCAGAGGAGCACTAAGGCGCCTGTGAACATTACCCTTCGTGCAAGGGTGCCATTGACGCGACGGCGATCAGGGACACGAAGGGCGCCGGAGTCAGTAGCCCTTGATGTTGTAGTCGTGTCCCACAGCCTTATTGTGGCTGTCCGGGCAGTGGGCGGCTGACGTGACGCCGATATACTTCCAGGGCCCGTAGGCATACGTCGTCTTGCTGCCGTTGGAACACTTGGCGATGGCCTGTACATAACCCGATCCCGTGCTGCATCGGGCATAGGTCCAGTTCGGCTGGTAACCGAAGTCGGAGATGCAGTTGGACGGTGGCGGATCGGCGTGCGCGGCGACCGGGGTGAGCGAGACGACGGCGATGGCGGCGGCCGACGCGAAAGCAGCGAAGATGCTCTTGTTCATGCGTGGGATCGTACAGACGCATATGAGAAATTTGCTTCTTGGGCTGCTCGTTTGTCCTGAAGCGTGGCATGGTGGGCAGAAATCGCGGCTTGTCTATGTGCTCTCTTAGGGCATCAAGGAATCGTAGTACGCTGCGAAAAGGTGCGAGCGCCGCCTCCAGGCGTACGGGGGAGGCGGCGCTCGCTCTTCACTACCATCCCTGGTAGTTGTCCTCGGTCAGCGGCCCTTCGACGGCACACGCCTCGGCGGCGCGATCGGGCGCTGCGGCATCTTCGGCATCTGCCGGGGCATGGGCAGCTGGGGCCGGCCCTTCTTCTTGTTGCTTGCGCGAACTCGCATGAGATAGCTCCTTTACGTAACTCGCGACGCGGCTCGGAGGCCGGTCGGCAAGCTCAGCTGCCGCGTCTTGACGGACTGGCGGTCATGGCTGGTTGCGCACGGGCCGTGGGAGGCCCGGCGAATTACAGGTAAAGGCGCATGGCGAAGACGCTACGAGTTCAGTGAGGGGCCACGCAACCGAATATCCGCCGACGGGCGGTCAAGTACGTGACGTACTTGACGTACTTCTCGCTGTGGGGCATCATGAAGACCTGCTCGTGGGAGGTGTCGCGCGTGAGCGCCGTTCATTTCGACAGCTACACAGAGGCTCGTGCCCATCTCAAAACGCTCTTGGACGCGGCTGAAGGCGGGCGCGTGGCGACGGTGCGCCGTGAAGCGACCACAACCGCGCTCGTGGAGGTCGAGAGACTGCGCCACTATCTCGCTGCGGTCACTCCGTCCGGTGCCCAGACAGTGCCAGAGGCCGGTGGCTGGTCGATCTTCATCCCAGGGCTGCCGGTAGCGGCGGATGGCCGGACCTTCGATGAGGCCGTAACGGAGATGATCGATGCGTTGCGTGAATACGCCGATGACTGGCAGGACCACCTGCTGGATACGCCGAACCATCGTGAGAACTGGGGGCTTGTGCAGTTGATCAGCCTCAGTGATGACGACCAGTTGCGTGAATGGCTGGTGGGGAAGGGCCGGTGACCTGGCCTCAACCCACTCGGGAGTACCACGACCGGTTTCGCCAGATCGAGGGCTGGCGTCTCGTACGAAACGCTCGCGGACGAACGGCGACCCATCACGTCACCTACGAACTAGATCTTGCTGATGGCCGGATCTTGCGCACGCGGATTTCCCATCCGGTGGATCGAAGCTCCTACGGCCAGAGCATCTGGCGTCACATCCTCCGTGACCAGTTGCAGGTGGATGAGCCGACGTTCTGGGCCTGCGTCAAACGTGGTGTCGTCCCTGATCGTGGACAACCCCAGCCGCCCTCGAACGCCTTGCCTGCCGAGGTTGTTCACCTGCTCATTTCCAAGGTAGGTCTGGACGAGACCGACGTTGCGGCGATGACGAAGGAGGACGCCGTCGCCAGATTGCAGAAATACTGGATCGAAGGCGTCTGAGGTCAGTGCCGGTTGACTAGTCCTTCGGGAGGAGGCTGCCGAGCGGGCCCAGGTCGAGGTTCAGGTCCGACGGCTCCAGGCCGAACCGGTCGCAGAGTTCCTCCATCGCCTCCTCCAGCCGCATCAGCGTCATGCCGAGCTGCTCGATCTGCTCGTCGGACAGGTCGCCCTGCTCCATCCTGCGTACGGACTGCCGCTCGACGAGCTGGCGCAGCAGCTCGACCAGCGTGAGCACGAGCCGGGACAGGTCGCGCTCCACCGCCTCCGCGTCGGTGTCGATCCGCAGCCGCGGCTTCCTGGCCTGGCGGGCGGGCTCCACGGGGTCACTCGTCATCGCGGATCGAGGTGATCAGGGCGTGGATGGAGATGCGTACGAGGTCGATGTCGGCGATCGACAGGACGAGGTCGCCGCTCACCACGACGCCCCCGGCGAGCAGCCGGTCGAGCAGGTCCACCAGCGCCACCCGCTCGGCGGGCAGCCGTCCTTCCTCGGCGAGCAGGGCGCCACGAGGCTCCTCGTACGTCATGGTTCACCCCCTTCGTCCAGCGTGGCGAACGAGTACGGCGCCCACGGGCCGGTCAGCTCAAGCTCCCCGACCTCGCTGCGCAGCTCGTCCACAGCCCGTACGAACTCCGCGTGCCGTTCCTCGTCGACCAGGTAGGCGCCGTTGAGGATCATCCACTCCTTGCGCCCGGACAGTTGCGGGTCCTGGGCCCGGTGGCGGCGCCCGGCGACCGCGACGGAGGCCAGCCGGTCGTGGACCCGCTCGGCGCGTACGCTCGCCCGCCGCCACGCCTCCTCCCTGTTGCGCAGCCCCGCCTGGCGTTTGCGCAGGTACGCCGCTCCCGGACCGGTCGCCGCGCCACCACGGTCCTGGGCGGCGGCGGCGGGCTCCGCCTGCTCCGCCGGGTCGGCGTAGACCTTCACACCCCACTCCTGGCGGCCGGTGATGCGGTCGAGCGCCTGGCGGAAGTCGTCGTGCCGGTCCTCCAGCAGGCCGGCGACCTGCTCGTCGCCGCTGTAGACGGTGACCAGCCGCACGGGTACGGCGGACACCGCCGACGCCACCGCCTCGACCACGTGGTGGTGCGCCCTGGCCGTCTCGTCGAGCCAGTCCAGGTCCTCCATGGACCGCTGGAGCGGCTCCTCCCCGAACTGGTCCAGCGGCACGGTGCTCACGTACGCGACCAGCCCGGCACCGGTGATCGCCCGCACCGGTGTGCCCGCCACGCCCGTCAGGCCGTCGGGGGAGGGGGCGCCGGAGTCGCGCGCGACCACGTACAGGTACGTGCCTGCCTCACCCGTCATCTCGTCTCCTTCCCGCACGCCGCCGCGGCGCGGGCTCGGCGCCGTCCTCGTACTCCTCGTCGTACTCGTCCCCGTGCTCGTCGTCGTGCTCGACGTGCCCCTCGATGGCGGGAGGGGCGGAGCGGCCCTCCTCCAGGGCCGCGAGCCTCCTGCGCAGGCGGCGGTTCTCCTCCTCCAGGCCACGATCCTTGCCCGTCAGCCAAGGGTCGTGCTCCCACCAGTCGATGCCCATCTCCTTGGCGGTGTCGACCGAGGCGACGACCAGCCGCAGCTTGATCGTCAGCAGTTCGATGTCGAGGAGGTTGACCCGGATGTCGCCCGCGATGATCACGCCCCGGTCGAGCACCCGCTCCAGGATGTCGCCCAGGTTGGCCGGCTCGCGCCCGCCGCCCGTCGAGGACGGGTAGGCGCGTCCCGCGGGGCGTGCCGGCTCCATCATCCGCCCTCCCCCTGGTCGCCGCTGCCCCGCCGGTAGCGGCGCAGCCTCCGGTACGAGCGCAGCTCACCCTCTCCGTCCAGCTCGACCTGGTAGAGCGCGAGTACGTCGCCCGAGGACGGGATGCGGCGGTCCTCCACCACTTCGACGTTCACCACCCAGCCGTCGTCCTCCGGCTTCACCAGCGTGATCCCCTCGGACTGCCTGCCGGTCAGCTCGACGATGTGGCGCTGCCCCGTCGCGCCCGCGGAGCCGGCCGACAGGCCGCGCGCGCGGGAGCGCGGAGTCTCCTCGTCCTCGGGTGGCTCGTCCTCGGCGGGCTCGCGGAGCTCGCGCTGCTCGTGGGACTCGGCGTCCTGCTCGGCAGGGCGCCGTGGGCGGACCCTTCGCTGGGCGGGCACACGATCACCTTCCTTCCCCGGGTACGCCGGTGAGCCTGGCGAGGATCTCCTCCATGGCCTGGGCGGCCTCCTCCTCCGTCATGCGGCCCTCGTTCCTTGCCTCCTCGACCGCCTCGAGCTCCCGCCGCACCACCGCCGGGTCGTGCAGCTCCCGCTCGACCTGCTCCTGGATCAGCTCACCCAGCCGGACCACGCCGCGCACCGGCGCGAGCGGCCAGGTGAACAACGAGCTGATGAGCCCCATCAGCCGCCACCGGAGCCCTGCGCCACGATGAAGTCGTACGCCGCCATCGGCCCGAGCAGCCGCAGTTCGACCCGGCCTGCCCAGCGCTGCGCGATCGTGTCCAGGGCCTGCTCCAGCTCGTTCTGCCGGTCCGTCTCGACGAGGACCGCCAGGTGCACGGCGTCCAGCTCGTGGCTGGGGTCGCGCAGCGAGGTGAGCGCGGAGACGGGCGTGACCGCGTCGAGCGCCGCCTGCGTGTCGGCCTCCCGCTTGGCGTTGATCGCCTGGTCGACGATCTCGCCGATCTGGATCCGCGCGTCCCTGGTCACCTCCTCGGGCTGGTCCTTGATCTGCTCGCGCAGCTGCGCCACCTGAGGATGCTCGTTCATGATCTCGCTGAGCACGGCCCGCTCGACGTACCGGCCCTTGACGACGTACTCCGCCCGGCCCTCCAGCTCGTCGAGCGCCGCCTGGAACTCGTCGTGGTGCGGCGCGAGCAGCTCCTCCACGACCGCCTCAGGGCCGGTCACGACCGCGCCGAAGCGTACGGGCAGCACCGGCACCTCGGCGGCGGCGGCGTCCAGCAGCCCTTCGTGGGCCATGAGGTCCTCGGGCGTGCCCAGCGGCCGGTCCAGCCGAAGCTCGCTGACCAGCGCGGCGATGTCGCCGTGCCGGACCACCGTCACCTCCGCGGACGGGCCGCCGACCCCATGGGCGTCGCCGGTCTCCTCGACGTTCGCGGGGACGATGCCGTAGACGTACGTGCCGACGCGCGTGTCGCTCCGCTGCCCGTCCTCCGACGGCTTGTGACGGTCGGTCGTCTCGGATGTCGACATGTCAGCCACCACCCTTCCGCCGCCGGGCGGGTTGCTGTTCCTGATCGTCCTCCGACCCTCCGACCAGGCCGTCCAGCTTGTCGGCCGCGGATTCGAGCACGCCCTCGACCGCGTTCTTGCCCTTGTCGGCGACCATGCCCTTCTTCATGTTCTGCATGAGCTCGGGCAGTCCCTGGCCGCCGGACTCCGACAGGTCGAGCCGGTTCACCGCCTCGGCATAGCGCAGATAGGTGTCGACGCTGGCGACGACGATCCGCGCGTCGATGGTCAGCAACTCGATGCCGACCAGCGAGACCCTGACATAGGCGTCGATGACCAGACCCTTGTCGAGAATGCTGTCGATCACGTCGGCCAGGCCTGTCGCGGTGGGGCGTTGCGCCACTCCGCCTGAGGCCGGCTGCACTGTCATATCCGGCTCCTTGTGGTTCTCGGATGGGGGACGGCTCAGCCGCCGCTGCGGCTCGCCGCCTTGCGGCGTACGGGAGCCCGCCGGGCGCGGGGGCGCTCCTCTTCCTCGGGCTCCTCTTCAGGCTCTTCCTCGGGCTCCTCTTCCTCTTCTTCCTCCTCCTCGTACTCGTCCTCGGGTTCGCCCTTCCGGGGCTCCTCCTCGGGCTCCTCCTCGTATTCGTCCTCGTACTCGTCCTCCTGCTCTTCGCCCTCCTGCTCGCCGGCGGAGTCCTGTTCCTCCTGCACGGCCGTGTCGTGGTCCTTGACCACCTCGCCGTCGCGGATCTCGCCGCGCCAGCCGCCGTCGGCGATCTCGTCCGGATGCAACATGACCTGGGTCATGACATGCCGGGCGAAGTGTTTGAGCTCCAGCCGGGCGCGGCGGCCCTGCGCCCGCCAGAGGTTGCCGGTGCCCTCGAAGAAGCCCCGCGGGTGGTATTCGAGGACGACCATGACCCTGGTCAGGTCGGGGGTGAGCTCGTGGAAGCTCACCGCGCCGTCCACGTACCCCTTCGCGCCCTCCGAGCGCCAGATGATGCGCTCGTCGGCCACCTGCTCGCGGATCGTGGACTTCCACTCGCGGTGCGACCAGAGGATCTGCGCCTTCCAGGTGAGCTTCTCGTCCGACTCCTGGTCGACCGACTCGACCTTCTTCATGAAGCTGGGGAAGTCCCCGAACTGCGTCCACTGGTTGTAGACCACCCGGATCGGGGCGCCGACGTCGATGGTCTCGACGATGTTCGTGACCTTGAGCTTCTTGCCGCCCTTGCCCTTGCCGCCGCCCAGCTTGCCCACGACACCTTTCAACGCGCCCTTGGCCGCACCTGCCACAGCCGAACCGCCGATCGATGAGTCGTTGCCGGTGACCGCGCCGAGCAGATTGCCGCCGCCGCCCTCCGCGAAGTCGGACAGCCGGCCGGTCAGGCCCTCGACCTTGTTCGTCACGGACGACAGCGCATAGTGCGTCGCCGCCTGGCCGAGCTTGCGCAGCCCGGACTTGACGGGGTTGCCCCCGCCGCCGGCCTGCTCGCCTGCCTGCTTCGCCGTCTGCCCGGCCGTCTGCGCCGTCCTGCCGACGCGTTCTGCGCCCTCGCGCCCGGCTTTGCCTGCCTTGCCTGCCTGGCCCGCTGCCTTGCGGATCGGTCCGGCCTTCGCCGCCTCGGTCATCGCGCTCACCCCGCCCTCGTCACGGGCGAGGGACGCCTGCGGCCGGTGCCCGGCTTGCGGGCCTGCGTGCCCTGGGCCGGCGCACCCTGCTGGGAACGGGACGTGCGGGCGCGGCGCGGCTCGGGCTCCTCATCCGGCTCGGAAGCCTCGTCGTGCTCCTCGTCCCGGGCGTCCTCGTCCTCCTCGGAGTACTCGTCCTCGTCGGAGTACTCGTCCTCCTCGGAGTACTCGTCCTCGTCGGAGTACTCGTCCTCCTCGGACTCCTCGTCACCGGCGTACGCGTCGTCGGGCTGTTCGCGCTCCTCACCGGTCTGATCGTCGCTCTGGAGGGACTCGGCCCGCTCCTGAAGCTTCTCGGTGAGCGAGTTGATCTGCCGGGTGGCCGCGGCCATGACGGCGGCCTTGCCGACGTCCATGATCTGGCCGCGCAGCCGGCCGGTCAGTGCGTCGATCTCCGGCGATGAACCGAGAATCTTGCTTCCCTGCTCCAGCAGCCCGCCGCCGCCCTTGCGGTATTTGCCGGCGACGCTCGCCGCGGCGAGCATGGCGGCCATGCGCAGTTTGTGACGCCGGCCGAGGTAGTAACCCGCGGCGAGAGCCAGCGCCACTCTGGCCCTATCACTCATGGCGTGCGCTCCTTCGTGCTCGGGGAGACCGACACCTGGCCGGTTGATCCCCCCGTGCCCGAGAGAGGGATAAGGAAACGCATATCCATATAAAGCGGGCAATCGCTGGATTTAGGGCGCAGGTGTCATGGAGGAGGCAGTGGGGTCGGGATGGTCTTCTGCACCTGCTGGTACACCACCGACGTGCGAAACCCGACGATCTCCTGGCGCTTGCTCAGCTTGTCCAGCAGGAACGCGTGCAGGTGGTCGAGGTCCTGCACTGCCACGTGCAGCAAGAAGTCGTCGCCCCCGGCCAGCACGAACACGCTGAGCACCTCCGGCATATCGGCGGCCGACGACTTGAACGCGTTGATCACCGCCCTGCTCAACGGCCGCACCTGCACCGCCACCATGGCCTGCACACCGCGGTTGAGGGCCGCCGGATCGATGTCGGCGTGGTAGCCGCGGATGACGCCTCGACGGGTGAGCGCCCTGACCCTCTCCAGGCAGGTCGAGGGCGCGACGCCGAGCTTGCGCGCGAGCTCTCTGTTGGACTGCCGCGCATCCGTTTGGAGCATCCGTACGATCGCCGAATCAAGTTCGTCCATGCACCGATATTCGCAGAGTATTCCGGTCATACGTTCGCCGCGGCATCCATGGTGCCGAATGAACGTACTACGTTCAGCGACATGACAGTACGAACGTCTGGTCGCATAGGGCTAGGGCAGGGTACGGCGCTGCTGGTGGGAGCGGTGCTCGGGCCCGGCATGCTGGTGCTGCCCCACCTCGCCGCCTCGGCCGCAGGACCCGCCTCCATGCTGGCCTGGGCCTGGCTCCTCGCGCTGAGCGTGCCCGTGGCGCTGACCTTCGCCGCGCTCGGCGTGCGCTACCCCGACGCCGGAGGCGTGGCGAGCTTCGTGGGGCTCGCGTTCGGCCGGCACGCCTCGGCCGTCGCCGGCTGGTGGTTCTACGGCGCCGTCCCGCTCGGGATCGTCGCGGGCGCATCGGTCGGCGGCCGGTACGTCGAGGCCACCCTGGGCGTGCATGGCGTCCTGGCCGCCTGCCTGATCCTGATGGCCGCCTTCGGCGCCAACGCCGCGGGACTGCGTACGTCGGGCGGGCTGCAGATCGGTCTCGTCGCCCTGTTGGTGGCGTTGCTGGCCACCGCCGTCATCGCGGCCGCCCCGCACATCGATCCGGTCAACTTCACCCCCTTCGCCCCGTACGGCCTGGCGGGCGTCGCCGGCGCGGCGGGTGTGCTCATGTTCGCCTTCGTCGGCTGGGAGGCGGCCAGCCACCTGTCGGCCGAGTTCGCCGACAGCAGGAGGGGCCTGGTCAGGGCCACGGTGGTGGCCCTTGCCGCGATTACCGCGCTCTACTTGGGCGTTTCGATCGTCTCGCTGGGCGTGCTCGGCGCGGACATGCCGGGTGTGCCGCTCACCGCCCTGCTGGAAACGGGCATCGGCGCCGTCGCGCGGCCGATCACAGGGGTCGTGGCGGTGTTGCTGACGTTCGGCGCGATCAACACCTACATCGCCGGGGCTTCGCGGCTCGGCGCGGCCCTGGCCAGGGACGGAGCTCTGCCGGGCTGGTTCGCCAGGGGCGGGGCGCCGGGCGGGACGCCGTACCGCAGCATGGGGTTGCTGGTCGTGCTGAGCCTGCCCGTGCTGATCTGGGCGGTCGATCTCGACCTGCTGATGCGGGCGACCTCGGCGTGCCTGGCCGCGGTGACGGCGGCGGGCGTGGCGGCTGCGGTGCGCGTGTTGCCGGCGGGCCGGCACAGGAACACGGCGGTGGCAGGAACCGGGATGTCGCTCGTGGCACTGGCCTTCTGCGGCGTGCATCTCGTGGTGCCCGCCGTGCTGGCCCTGGTGGCGCTGGGGATGCTCAGGCTGAGCGCCCGCCGCCCCCTGCCCGGCGCCCGGGGGTGACCAGGCCCGACTCGTACGCGAACACGACGAGCTGGGCGCGGTCACGGGCGCCCAGTTTCGTCATGGCCCGGCTGACGTGGGTCTTCGCGGTGAGGTGGCTGATCGTCAGGTGCTCGGCGATCTCCTCGTTCGACAGGCCGGCGGCGACCAGCGTCATGATCTCGCGCTCCCGCCCGGTGAGCGCGCCCAGCTCCGGCGGCGCGACCGGCCGGGGCGGCGTGGCGACGAACTGCTCGATCAGCCCGCGCGTCACGGCGGGGGCGAGCAGCGCGTCGCCCCTGGCGGCCACCCTGACGGCATGGATGAGCTCGGCGGGCTCGATGTCCTTGACCAGAAACCCGCCGGCGCCGGCCCGCAGCGCCGCGAAGACGTACTCGTCGACCGCGTAGTTGGTGAGGATCACCAGGCGGACGGCCGCGAGCGCGGGGTCGGCGGCGATCCGCCGGGTCGCCGCGATGCCGTCGAGCAGGGGCATCCGTATGTCGATCAGCGCCACGTCGGGCAGCGCCGCACGGGCCAGCTCGACCGCCCGGGCGCCGTCGCCGGCCTCGGCCACCACCTCGATGTCGGGCTCGGCGTCGAGCATCGCCTTGAACCCGCCCCTGATCAGCGGCTGGTCGTCGGCGAGCAGCACGCGGATCATGGCGTGCCCGCCAGCGGCAGCTCGGCCTCGACCAGGAACCCGCCGTCCGGCCCGCGGCCCGCCGAAAGGGACCCGCCGGCCGCGACCGCGCGTTCCCGCATGCCGATCAGCCCCATCCCGTGCCCTTTTCCGTGCCCTTTTCCGTGCCCCTTCTCGTGCCTTTTCTCGGGCCCCTCCCCGTGCCCCGGCCTGTCGTCCACCGGGTCCCCGTCGTCCGCGACCCGGAGCGTGACCGTGTCGTCGTGATATTCGGCGGTAACGATGGTGACGGGCGTGCCCGCGTGCTTGAGCACGTTGGTCAGCGCCTCCTGCACGATGCGGTACGCGGCCAGATCGGCTCTCTGCCGGCGGCCTGGGCTCGCCCAGCACCTCGTACGTGACGGGCAGCCCGGCCCGCCTGGCCCGTTCGACCAGCTCCGGCAGCCTGGCCAGCCCCGGATCGGCTCCGTCGTCGGCCCGGCGCAGCACCCCCAGCGTGGCGCGCAGCTCCCGCATGGCCTCCTGGCTCGACGCCCTGATCGCCGCCAGCGCGTCGCCCGCCGGCGCGGGGTCGCCCTTGGCCAGCAGGTGCGCGGCGGCCCCGGCCTGGACGTTGATGACGGAGATGGTGTGCGTGAGCGTGTCGTGCAATTCCTGCGCGATCCACAACCGTTCCTCGCCGGCCCGGCGCAGCGCCGCCTCCTCCCGGGTCCGCTCAGCCTCGGCCGCCCGGAGCTCGACCTCCCGCAGGTAGGCCCGGTGGGTCGCCACCATGTGCCCGATCACGACGACCGCGGCGAGGAACCCGGCGGTCCACCACACCCCGTCGAACACCGCGTACGCGCCGTGCGGCACCGCGACGGCGAGGTAGAGCGCCGCGTCGAAGGTGACCGCCACGACCACGCCCTCCGGCAGGCGGCCGAGCGCGACCACGGTGTAGACGGCCAGCAGCACGGGCGCGGCGGCGAAGATGCCCGGATAGAGCAGGGCGTAGTAGGCCACGCACGCCGCCGACGAGACCAGCGCCACGGGGATCGGGCGCGTACGCCGCCAGGCCAGCGGGAGCGCGGCGGCCAGCAGCAGCGCGCAGCCCAGCGGGTCGAGCGCCCGCTGCTCGCCGGTCCTGGCCACGGCCAGGCTGCCCGCGACGAGGCCGGCGGCGAGGGCAGCGCAGATCGCGACGTCGACCGCCGTGTCCGTCGTCCACCTCGTCATCCCGTCACGCTAGCCGAGCCTCGCGCGGCCGGCGGCCCGGCGTACTTCCCCCGTGGTACGCGAGCGCCGCAACCGGCGTGAAGCCTTCCCCCGCGGTACGCCGGATGCCTTCACCGGCAGGACGACGTCCCCGGCGCGAGCCGCCACCGTTGACGGACATGACGACAAACGTTCCCACGCCCTGGACCCGCCGCCTGCAACTCCTCACGGCCGCGGCGTCGGCCGTCTTCACCCTGGGCACCGCGCTGCAGACCTTCCTGATCATCAACTTGGAGATGATCGAGCACAGCATGCGCCTGGCCGGGCTGAGCGCCGAGGAGGCGGCCGGCGCGGCCCCCGGCCTGCTGACGTTCCTGCGCGGCGTGGGGGGCGTGTTCATCGCCGGCAACGCGCTGGGCCTGCTGGCGCCGCGCGGCTGGACCTGGGTGTTCTGGGTGGTGCTCGCGGTGAACCTGGGTCAGGCCGCGGGGCCGTTCGGGATGATCCCGCCGGAGGTCTACGAGGCCAGCCTGGACCTGTACGGCCCGGCGGGGCTGCTGCCGACGGCGGTCACCGACGGCGGGGCGGCGCTCCTTGTGATCGTGCTGCTGGTGTCCTTGGCGGTGTTCCGCCGCCCATGGGCGCGTTCGCCGTACGAAAAGGGGCGATAGACGCCTCCGAGCGGGCAGTACTTCTACCACAGGACGGCCCAACGCCGGGAGGTTCCATGACCGAGCACGCCAAGTACGCGGAGTCCAGAGAGGTCGGCGAGCAGGCGCGCGAGACGGAGTGGACGCGGCCCAGCTTCGCCAAACAGCTCTTCCTCGGGGACTTCCGGCTGGACCTGGTGCATCCGGTGCCCGCACTGCCCGGCGACGCGGCCAGGCGGGGTGAGGAGTTCGTCCGGGCGATGCGCCGCTTCCTGGACGCCGAGGTCGACCCCGCGCTCATCGAGCGGACCGCGCAGGTGCCCGACGAGGTGGTCAAGGGGCTGGCGGAGCTCGGCGCGTTCGGGATCACGATCGGCAAGGAGTACGGCGGGCTCGGGCTGCCGTACCTGTACTACTGCCGCACGCTCACGCTCGTCGGCTCGTACTGCCCCGCGCTGGCCACGCTGCTGTCGGCGCACCAGTCGATCGGGGTGCCGCAGCCGCTCAAGCTGTTCGGCACGGAAGAGCAGAAGCGGGAGTTCCTGCCGAGGTGCGCCAGGGGCGAGATCTCGGCGTTCCTGCTGACCGAGCCCGACGTCGGCTCCGACCCGGCCCGCCTGTCGACCACGGCCGTCCGCGACGGGGACGACTACGTGCTCGACGGCGTCAAGTTGTGGACGACGAACGGCGTCGTCGCCGACCTGCTCGTGGTCATGGCGAGGACCGGCAAGAAGATCAGTGCGTTCGTGGTCGAGGCCGACTCGCCGGGCATCACGGTCAGGCGGCGCAACGGGTTCATGGGCCTGCGCGGCATCGAGAACGGCGTCACCGAGTTCGCCCAGGTCAGGGTGCCCGCCAGGAACCTGATCGGCAAGGAGGGCCAGGGCCTGAAGATCGCGCTCACCACCCTCAACACCGGGCGCCTGTCGTTGCCGGCGACGTGCGCGGGGAACGCCAAGTGGGCCGTCAAGATCGCCCGTGAGTGGGGCAACGCACGCGTGCAGTGGGGGCGCAAGGTCGGCAGGCACGAGGCGGTGGCCACGAAGATCGCCTTCATCGCGGCCACCGCGTACGCGCTCGAAGCCGTCTGCGAGCTCACCAGCCGCATGGCCGACGACCAGCGCACCGACATCAGGATCGAGGCGGCGCTGGCCAAACTGTTCTCCTCCGAGCTGTCGTACCAGGTGCTCGACGAACTGGTCCAGATGCGGGGCGGGCGCGGCTACGAGACGGCCGAGTCGCTGGCCGCCCGGGGCGAGCGCGGCGTACCCGCCGAGCAGATGTTGCGCGACTCGCGCATCAACCGCATCTTCGAGGGTTCGTCGGAGATCATGCATCTGATGATCACGCGGGAGGCGGTGGACGCCCACCTGTCGGCCGCCGGCGAGCTGATCAACCCCGACGCCTCCCGTCAGGAACGCGCCCAGGCCCTGCGCCGGGCCGGCCGCTTCTACTCCAGGTGGCTGCCGACGCTGGTGGCCGGTTCCGGCAACCTGCCCACCGCGTACGCCGCCTTCGGCCCGCTCTCCGCCCACCTGCGCTTCGTCGAGCGGACCAGCAGGAAGCTGGCTCGCTCCACCTTCTACGGAATGTCCCGCTGGCAGGGCGGGCTGGAGCACAAGCAGGCCTTCCTCGGCCGGATCGTCGACATCGGGGCAGAGTTGTTCGCCATGACGGCCGTCTGCGTCAAGGCGGAGGAGGACGCGAAGGACCTCGGGCGGCGCCCGTACGAGCTCGCCGACACCTTCTGCCACCAGGCCCGCCGCCGCGTCGACGCGCTGTTCGCCCGGTTGTGGGACAACAGCGACCACGAGGACGTACGGCTGGCCGGATACGTGCTCGACGGCCGCTACGACTTCCTGGAGGAGGGCGTGCTCGACCCGTCCATCGAGGGGCCGTGGATCGGCGCGCCGGAGGGCGGGGAGAACGTGCGGAGGAAAATTCTCTGACACCCGGTCTAGACCGGATCTGCGCTTTCGCGGGCATGAGTGTTGCCGAACTGAGACGAACCGGTATAGACCGGTTGCCGATCTCAGGCTTACAGTGACGCAAACGCGTAGAGCTGTGGCTCGCGCGCCCCCCAACCCTGGGCGGGGTCCGTCGGCTGGTACGGACCAGCGTCACCCGCCCCACGAGAAGGCGGTATCTCCAGTGAAGATGAAGCTTGCGGGCGGCGCCGCTCTCGGCCTCGCCACGGTGCTGGTCCTGTCCAGTTGCGGATCGGGCGACGGCGGCGGCGCCCAGGGGCCGGGCGACGGCCAGGTCACGCTGAAGATGGTCGCCGCCGACTACGGCGACGGCCCCGGCAAGCCCAACTCGGGCGAGACGTTCTGGAAGGGCGTCGTCGACGAGTTCCAGGCCGCCAACCCCTCCATCAAGGTCGACGTCCAGGTCATCAACTGGAACGACATCGACAACCAGGTCGCCACCATGATCCAGAACGGTCAGGTGCCCGACATCCTGCAGACCGGCGACTATTCCGGCTTCGTCAAGGACGGCCTGCTGCACAAGGTCGACGAGGTGCTCTCGCCCAACGTCTCCGGCGACATGCTGGAGAAGTTCGCCGAGTTCGGCAAGGTCGACGGCACGCAGTACGGCATCCCGTTCGTCTCCTCCGCTCGCGCCCTGTTCTACAACAAGGACCTCTTCGACAAGGCCGGCATCAAGGAGCCCCCGAAGACGTGGGACGAGCTCAAGGCCGCCGCGGGCAAGCTCAAGGAGGCCGGCGTCACGCAGCCGTTCGGCCTGCCGCTCGGCCAGGAGGAGGCCCAGGCCGAGTCGTTCCTGTGGATGCTCGGCAACGGCGGCGGCTACAAGGACGCCTCCGGCACGTGGGCCATCGACTCGCCGCAGAACGTCGAGACGTTCACCTACATGAAGGGCCTGGTCGAGGCCGGCCTGACCACCCCCAACCCGGGCACCAAGGACCGCAAGACGGTCTGGGAGGACTTCGGCGCGGGCAAGGTCGGCATGGTCAACGGCGGACCCATGTCCATCCCGATCTTCGACGCCGCCGGGCTGAAGAACTACGGCGTCGTGCCGATCCCCGGCAAGACCGGACCGCTCGACACCACGCTCGGCGTCATGGACTGGATCATGGCGTTCAACAAGAACGGCCACGCCGCCGAGATCAAGAAGTTCTTCGACTTCTTCTACACGGGCAGCGCCGCCCAGAAGATCTCCGACACGTACAAACTGCTGCCCGTCACCAACGGCGGCATCGAGAAGCTGTCGGGTGACGAGAAGCTCAAGCCGTTCCTCGACGCGCTGCCGAACGCCAGCTTCTACCCGTTCCAGGACCCCAAGTGGGCCGTGGTGAACCCGGCGATCAAGCAGACCATCGGCGGGGCCGTCAAGGACGACCCGGCCAAGGTCCTCGGTGAGCTCCAGAAGACGGCCGAAGCGGCCGGCTAGCCCATGAGAAGGTTGCGCGCCCTGGAGCCCCTCGCGTGGGTGGGGCCCGCCGTGCTGCTGATCGCGCTGGTCGTGCTCTGGCCCGTGATCGAGATGATCAGGTCGTCGTTCCTCAAGATCAGCCGCTTCGGCATCGTCCAGGGCGGCAACGGCCTGGCGAACTACGAGAAGCTGTTCGGCGAGAAGGACTTCGCCGACATCATGGTCCGCAGCGTGGTCTGGGTGGTCGCGGTCGTCGCGCTCACCGTGCTGATCTCGCTGGCGCTGGCGCAGCTGTTCAACCAGCACTTCCCGCTGCGCAAGATCGCGCGGTGGGCGCTGATCGCGCCCTGGGCCGCGTCGGTGCTGATGACCGCGATCATCTTCAAGTGGATGCTCGACCCCGAGGTCGGCGTGATCAACCAGATCCGCGTGCGGCTCGGGCTGATCGACGCGATGGGCGGGGCGGCGGCCGACCAGCTCGGCGACGCCTCCACGGCCATGCCGTGGCTGGTGTTCGTCGCGGTGTTCGTGTCGGTGCCGTTCACGACGTACGCGCTGCTGGCCGGCCTGGCGACGATCCCCTCCGACGTCTACGAGGCGGCCAGGATGGACGGCGCGGGCCGGCTGCGGACCTACTGGTCGATCACGCTGCCGCTGCTGCGCCCCGCGCTCACCGTGGCCGCCCTGATCAACGTCATGAACGTCTTCAACAGCTTCCCGATCATCTGGGCCATGACCCACGGGCAGCCCGGCTACTCGACGGCCACGTCCACGATCTTCATGTTCATCCTCAAGGGCTCCGACATCGGCGAGTCGGCGGCCATGTCCGTGGTCAACTTCGGCATGGTGATCGTACTGACCGTGATCTTCCTCAAGGTCTCCCGCTGGAACAAGGAGGTCACGTGATGGCTGTCAGGACCATGCCGCCGCGGACCGGGACCCGCCCCGACCTCCGGCCCGACCGCGGAGCGCCGCGCCGCATGCCGAAGCTGAAGACCGTGATCGTCGCGGCGGCCGCGTACGCCATCTCGTTGTTGTTCCTGTTCCCGTACGTGGTGATGCTGCTCACCTCGCTGCGTTCCCAGGACTCGCTGCGCGAGGTGTCGTTCTGGCCCGAGGAGTGGGTGTGGTCCAACCTCGCCAACTTCTGGACCAGCGGCCTGGCCGGCAACCTGTGGGTGACGCTGAAGGTGGCCGCGGGCTCGACGGTGCTGGTGCTGCTGGTGGCGCTGCCCGCCGCCTACTACTCGGCCCGGCACCGGTTCAGGGGGCGTACGGCGTTCCTGATCCTCGTGCTGATCACCCAGATGTTCCAGCCCACCGCCATGCTGGTCGGCATCTACCGGGAGGTCTTCCAGTTCGGGCTGGTCGACTCGATCTGGTCGCTGATCCTCGTCAACGGCGGGTTCAACCTGGCGTTCGCGGTGTGGATCCTGAACGCGTACTTCGCCTCGATCCCGCGCGAGCTGGAGGAGGCGGCGTTCATCGACGGCAACGGGCGGTTCGGCGCGTTGTTCAGGATCACCCTGCCGCTGGCCCTGCCGGGCGTCATCACGGCGCTGATCTTCACGTTCATCGCCGCGTGGAACGAGTTCGTGGTCGCGCTGACCCTCACGACGACCCCGGAGAACCAGCCGCTGACCGTGGCGCTCAACTCGTTCATCGGCCAGTATCAGGTCGACTGGCAGAATCTGTTCGCCGGCTCCGTGATCGCCACCCTCCCCGTGATCGTGCTCTTCGCGCTGATCGAACGGAAGGTGGTCGGCGGGCTGACCGCCGGGTCCATCAAGTGACGCGCGTCCGGCCGTGGTCCGCGGCCGGGCTCGCCGTCACTGCTTGGGCTTGGGCACCCGCGCGACGCAGAACACCGTCTGGCCGAACGGCGGGCGGACGAACCGCTCGATGAAGCGGGTCAGCGGGACCACCGTGCGGTCGTAGACCTTGACCAGGCGCGGGTCGGGATAGCCGACGCCGCCCCGGCGCACGGCCGCCCACCAGGCGATGCCGCCGAGGAAGTTGATCGGCTTGAGCACCTCGACGTCGAGGCCGGCCTTGGCGACCGCGGTGCCCAGCGTCTTGGGCGTGTAACGCTGGACGTGACCCACCTTGCGGTCGAAGTCACCATAAAGCTGCATGTAGCCGGGCACCCAGATGATGATCCGCCCGCCCGGCAACGTGACACGGGCCAGCGAGCGCAGCGCCTCGGCATCGTCCTCGATGTGCTCGAGGACGTTCATCATGACGACGGTGTCGACCTTGTTCTCGAGCGGGATGTCGGTGGGCAGCCCGAACTGCAGGACATCGATCTCGTCACGGCCCGCGAACCGCTTCTCCAGCTGCTCGACGCAGTAGGGGTCGAAGTCGCTCACGACGAGCCGGTCGAGCCGCGGCAGGAACTGCTCGGCGAAATGACCGAGCCCGGAGCCGATCTCCAGCATCGAACGCCCGACATGCGGGGCGACCATGTCGAACTCGTACTGCCGATAGTTCTTGGCCTCGTCCCCACCCAGGTGGTTCTCCAGGGCCTCGTCACCGGCCGCCGGTTGTACTACACGGTCGTACCCAGAAGACATGATCCCGTTCCTTCTAGGGGCTGATGGATTGTGCGAGTCTAATGCCCCGATCAACGGCCACGTTCACCCGAACGGTGAAACGCCCTTCCGCGCGCCGCCCAGATGCGATGGAATCTGACCCTGTCATGGACGACGACGAGGCGATCGCGCGCTCGCTCACCGGTGACCTCGCCGCTTACGAAGCGCTGGTCACGCGCTACAGCACGCTCGCCCACCGTACCGCCGTCATGCTGGGCGCGGGCGACGAAGCCCAGGATGTCGTGCAGGAGGCGTTCGTCAAAGCGTTCCGGCACCTGGGCACCTTCCGCAGGGACGCGCCGTTCCGCCCGTGGCTGCTGCGCATCGTGGCCAACGAGACGCACAACCTGACCAGGTCGCGCGGGCGCAGGTCAGAGCTGGTGCTCCGGCTCGGCACGACCGCCGGGACGGCCGCGGCCGACGACCCAGAAGGCGACCCCGAAGGCGCCGCCGTCGCCGCCGACCGCCGCGCGCGGCTCCTCGCCGCGATGCGCGACCTCCCCGATCGGGAACACCAGGCCGTCGTCTGCCGGTATTTCCTGCAGCTGAGCGAGGCGGAGACCGCGCAGGTGCTCGGGTGGCCCGTCGGCACCGTCAAGTCCAGCACCCATCGAGGACTGGCCCGGCTGAGGGAGGTGGTGGGCAATGAACTCGCCTGAGCCGTACGACGACCTCGAAGCCGACCTGCTGGCGCTCGGCGAGCTCGTCGACGTCCCCGGCCCGCCTCCCTCCGACGTGGCCGCCGCCGTACGCGCCCGCCTCGAACCGCCGTCCGAGGCCCCCGAGCCCTCCCGCGCGCGGCGTCCCCGCAGGAGCCGGGCGCGGTGGAAGATCGTGGCCGTCGTCGTCGTGGCCGTCCTCGCCGTCACCGCCGCCACCCCCCAGGGCCGCGCCGCCGTGGCCACGATCCTGCGCTTCGCCGGGATCGAGATGGCGATGGGCGACACCCCGCCCGAGCCGGTCACCTCCCGTACGCCCCTGCCCGCCGAGCGGACGGTGTCCCGGGCCGACCTGCCCGAGCTGGTGGACTTCACCGTCAAGGCCCCGGCCGAACTGGGGGAGCCGCAGCGGGTCACGGTCGCCGACCAGGGCAGGGTGGTGTCGATGTTCTGGCCGGGCGGCATCCGGCTCGACCAGTTCACCGGCACGGTGGGGCCGTACCTCTACAAGCAGCTCGGCCCGCCGTGGCCCGACCGCGTCGCGGTGGGCGCGTACGACGCCTGGTGGGTGCCCGGCGAACACCCGCTCGGCTACATCAGGCGCCAGGACGGCACCCGCGTACCGCTGAGCCAGGCGGCCCCCACGCTCATCTGGCAGCAGGGAACGATCAACTACCGGCTGGAGGGCGCGGGCGACGTGGACGAGGCGGTCGCCGTCGCCGCGTCACTCGGCCGAGGGTGAGGGTGAGGGCGGGCTCGTCAGCCAGTCGTCCACGCCCTGCAGCAGCTCCTTGCGCACCGCCTCTGGAGCCGTCGACGACCGTACGGACTGCCGCGCCAGCTCGGCCACCTCGGCGTCGCTGAAGCCGTGCACCTCCCTGGCCAGCTCGTACTGCCGCAACAGCCGCGTGCCGAACAGCAGCGGGTCGTCGGCGCCGAGCGCGATGGGCACCCCCGCGTCGAACAACCGCCGCAACGGCACGTCCGCCTCCCGCTCGGCCACGCCCAGGCCCACGTTCGACGAAGGGCAGATCTCGCAGCAGATCTGCCGGTCGGCCAGCCGCTGCATCAGCCACTCGTCCTCGGCCGCCCGCACCCCGTGGCCGACGCGGTCGGCTCCCAGGTCGTCGACGCACTGCGCCACGCTGCGCGGCCCCATCAGCTCGCCCCCGTGCGGCACGGCCAGCAGCCCGCCGCGTTTGGCGATCCTGAACGCCCGCTCGAAGTCGCGGGCCGCGCCCCGCCGTTCGTCGTTGGACAACCCGAAGCCGACGACCTTGCCGGCGTACTGGGTGGCGAGCCTGGCCAGGGTGTTCGCGTCGAGCGGATGCCGGATCCTGTTGGCCGCCACGATCACGGCGATCCCGATGCCGGCGCGCGCCGCCGCCCGGTCCGCCGCGTCGAGCATCAGCTCCAGCGCGGCCGTCAGCCCGCCGAACCGGGTGGCGTACCCCGACGGGTCGACCTGGATCTCCAGCCACCGCGACCCGGCCGCCACCTCGTCCTCAGCCGTCTCGGCGAGCAGCCGGTAGACGTGCTCCGGGCGGGTGAGCACGGACCGCGCGATGTCGTACAGCCGCTGGAACCTGAACCACCCGCGCTCGTCGGTGGCGCGCAACTTCGGCGGCCAGTCCTGCTCCAGCGCGTCGGGCAGGTGCAGGCCCTGGTCCCTGGCCAGCTCGATCAGCGTCGAGTGGCGCATCGAGCCGGTGAAGTGCAGGTGAAGATGCGCCTTGGGAAGCGCGTGCAGGGGCCTTGGCATCCGCATATTTTGCCACCGGGGCCGAAAGCAGGCGGCAGGAGTCTGCGGGAACACGCGGTACGCGGGAGCCGGCACGGGGGATCATCGAGGAATGATCCCCGAGGTGCGGCCCGGTGGGCGATGGCGCGCGGCGCTGGCGGCGTTCGCGTTCGCGGCGACGGCCCTCATCATTTACGGCCTTTTCACCTCGGGGTACGGACGGCCGCCGCGCGCCGCCGTGGAGACACCACGGCCCGCCCCCGTGCCCTCTCCGACGCACGGCCGCACACCCTCGGCGGACCCCACCC
>NZ_SMLD01000144.1:0-24206 GCF_004352805.1 Nonomuraea mesophila | reverse complement strand
GACCCGCATCAGGCCCGCGCCGTCGAGCTCGCGCGGCCTGCCGGGCAACCGCCCGTCGGGGGCGAGGAGCCCCCAGATGAGCGCGGGCTCCTCCAGGACGGCGGGCACACGGGTGCAGGAGGCGGGGTCGACGACGGCGCCGCCCGCCGGGTCGTGCACGGTGACGAACATCCCGATCCCGCCCGGCCCGAAGGCCAGCGCCGGACCCTCGGCCAGCAGCCCGGGGACGAGCGGGCGGGTCCGCCCGTCGAGCGGGGTGCGGCCGGCGATGCCGCTCACCCCGGCGGGCGCGGAGGTCGGGCGGCCGGTCAGCGCGGCGGCGACCCGCGAGCCGACGCCGTCAGCCCCGACGAGGAGGTCGCCCCGGTCGGTGCTCCCGTCGGCGAAGTGCGCCGTGACCGTGCCGTCGGCGTGTGTGCGGTGGCCGGTGAACTCGGCGCCGAACCTCAGCGCGCCGTCCAGCCCGTGGGCCAGGAGCCGGCGCAGCGGGATGCGGCCGATCATGAGTGTCTCGGCCGCGCGCCCGCGCGGCTCGGCCGACAGCAGCCGCATCCGGTGGTCGGTGACGGCGAAGCGGCGGAACGCCTGCCACCGCGCCGAGCTGCCGAGGAGTGCCTGGTAGTGGTCGGGCGCGAGGTGGCGGGCCAGGACCGCGCAGGCCAGGTCGTCGAGGTGGAGCCGGTAGCCGCCGGTCGCCTCGACCGCGGCGTCGCGCTCGTGGACCGCGACCTCGATCCCCGCGCGCCGCAGCGCCTGGGCGAGGGTCAGCCCGCCCATGCCGGCCCCGATGATCAGCACCTTCATCTTCGCTCCCCCTCTATCAGGCACCTGATATTTCTATAAGGTACCTGATACTTGCCACTCCTGTCAGACACAGGCCGTTCCGCCAGGTGGCCGGGCCCGCCGCGCGGTTCACCCGGGCAGCCGGTACGTCCACCGGCCGCCGAGCAGCGTGCCGACGACCTCCATGCGGCGCAGCGCGGCAGGGGCGACGTCCGAGGGGTCGGCCGCGGTGATCACCAGGTCGGCCGGGTCGCCCGGCCGCACGCCCCGCCGCCCCCTGGCCGTGGCGGCGAGCGCCTCGGGCAGCGCCACGGCCTGCTCCGGGTGCCACGGCGGGCGTTCGTCGTCGGTTCTCGCGACCGCGGCGGCCAGGCCGTCCCAGGGGTCGAGCGGCGCCACCGGGGCGTCGGAGCCCAGTTCCAGCACGGCGCCGGCGGCGGACAGGGCGGCGTAGGCGAAGGCGCGGTGCGTCCTGCCCGGCCAGTGCCGCTCGGCCACGTCACGGTCGTCGGGCGCGTGCGCGGGCTGCACGCCCGCGACCAGCCCCGGCCTGCCGAACCTGGCGAAGTCGGCCGGCCTGACGAGCTGCGCGTGCTCGATCCGTCCTGGGCAGCCCACCTGCTCGAACGCGTCGAGGGCGATGCCGGTCGCCACGTCTCCGATGGCGTGCACGGCGGGCCGCACCCCGTGCTCGAAGGCCAGCTCCATGGTCGCGCGCAGCTCCTCGGGCGTGGTCTCCAGCAGGCCGCGCGCCCCGGTGCCGGGATAGGGGTCGTCGCAGTACGCCGTCCTGGTGTTGAGCGAGCCGTCCACGAACATCTTCACCGGCCCCACCTCCAGCAGCCCGCCGGACCCCGCGACGGGATCCCCCGTACGCAGCCCGCGCGAGATGGCCTCCTCCAGCCGGTCCTTCGGGATGGAGCAGGCGACGCGCACGTCCAGCCGGTGCCCGCGGGCCCGGCGCGACCAGTCGGTGACGTTGTCGGCGAACTCGTAGTCGAGCACCCCGACCACGCCGCGCGCCGCCGCCGCGCTGCTCGCCTCGGCCACCCAGCGGTCCAGCTCCTCCTCCGGAGGTGACGGCAGCGCGGCCATCGCGGCGAAGCACTCGCGTTCGCGCAGCACGCCCGTGGGATGGCCGGGCACGCCGACGGCGGCCAGCGCGGCGGAGCTGAGCCATCCGGTGTGCAGGTCGTTGCTGAACAGGGCGATCCCCCTGCCGGGCGCCGCCGCGTCCAGCAGCGCCTTGTCCGGCGTGTCCGGCCACAGGCCGTCGCGGAAGCCGTACCCGACGGTGAAGCCGCTGTGCGGGACGACGAGGTCGACCGCCTCGCGGGCGCTGCGGGCCCCGCTCAGGTCCACCCGGCGCCGGTTCTGGGCCCACTGCGTCATGTGCACGTGGGAGTCCCACAACCCCGGCAGAAGCGTCCCGCCCTGCACGTCGGCCGACTCTCCGGCGGGCGGCTCCTCCGTGGTCACCTCCGCGACCACGCCGTCACGGACGAGGACGTTACGGATGGGTCCGCGCAGGCCCACCCGCGCATTGCGCAGCAACAGTGAAGGCATGCGACGACGTTAGGCTGCCGGGCCCCGGGTGCAAACCGTCAAAACCGGACATCTCATCCGGTGCGGATTGTGGAATCCCACATCGTGTGCACACTGGGGCCGTGCTCGACTCCCTCATGCAAGAACTCGACACCGTTCCCGCCTTCGACCGCTTCGCCACGGTCGACGAGGTCCACGACGCCCTGGCCCGGCTCGCCGGCGAGCATCCCGGCGTGGCGTCGCTGCGCCGCATCGGCACCAGCCGCCTCGGCGACCCGCTGCTCTGCCTGACGGTCGGCGACGGTCCCCGCCACGCGGTCGTCGCCGCGGGCCCCCATCCCAACGAGCCCATCGGCGGCCTGACCGTCACCCACCTGGCCACGCGCCTGTGCACCGACGCGGAGCTGCGCCGCGCCGCCGGCTACACCTGGCACATCGTGGGCTGCCTCGACCCCGACGGCACCCGGCTCAACGAGGGCTGGTTCGCGGGGCCCTTCACCAAGGCGCACTACGGGCGGCACTTCTACCGGCCGGCCGGCGACGAGCAGGTCGAGTGGACGTTCCCGTTCTCGTACAAGCGGGCCTACTTCGACCGGGTGCTGCCCGAGACGCTGGCGCTGATGCGGCTGATCGACGACACCCGCCCCACGTTCCTGACCACGCTGCACAACGGCGAGTCCGGCGGCGTCTTCTACTACCTGAACCGGCCGGAGCCCGCGCTCCAGCGGCTGCTGACGTCGCTGCCCGCCCGCTACGGCGTGCCGCTGCACGCGGGCGAGCCCGAGCATCCCGCCGTGAAGCAGCTGGAGCAGGCCGTCTACCTGGCCCCGTCGATGGAGGACGCCTACGACTACATGGAGGCGCTCGGCCAGGACCCCACGGAGCACATCGGCGGCGCGGCCAGCGACTCCTACATCAAGCGGTACGGCACGCTGGGGCTGACCGCCGAGGTGCCCTACTGGACTGACCCCTCCGCCGCGGACACGACACCGGCCGGGCGGACCTACCGCGACCTGCTGCTCGCCCACTCCGCCGCCGTCAGGGCCACCGCTGAGCGGCTCGACGAGGTGCTGACGGCCGTCTCGGCGGACCTGTCGGCACGGTCGCCGTTCGTCCGCGCGAGCCGGAGCTTCGTCCCGATGATCGCCGGGATCGCCACCACCGACGAGCAGCGGGCCGGCGGCGCGGGCAACGACCGGCCCGCGACGGTCGCCGAGGTCTCGTCCTGCCGCGACACGCTGCACAGCATGCGGCTGCGGTTCGGCGGCATGCTGCTGCGGGCGCTGGAGGGCGAGCTGGCGATCGGCAACGCCACCCCCGCCGTCAGGACGTGGACGCGCGAGCTGGCGGGGACGTACGACGGATGGTGCGCGGAGGCGGAGGCCGGCGCGGCCCACGAGACCATCCCGATCCGCCACCTGGTGTGCCTCCAGTACGGCGCCGTCCTGGCCGGCGCCGGGCACGCCGCCACCAGGCGGTGACCCGGCCCGGGACCAGGCGAGCGCGCCCGGGAACGGTGTTCCCCCCAAAACAGGTCCTGAAGGAGGACGCGAGAGAGGCGGGCTCCGTGAGATGATCAAGATCATGACTGATCTGCCTGGCTCAGGGATCGCCGGTCGAGCACAGAGCGCCCCACCGGCGGGCACGGCCTTAGGCGCCGGCGACGCGGGCCCCGGCCGGGGCGCGGTCGCGGCCAGCCTCGGGCAGATCGCCGGTCTGCAGCCGCGCCGCGGCCCGCAGGACGCGGGCGAGGTCCCCGGCGCCGACGTCGACCTGCTCGACTCCCTCGACCCGCAGACCTGGCGCACGGTCGCGGCCTGGCTGCGGGAGCGGCCGTCGGCGGCCACCAGGCAGGTCCGCCTGCGGGTCCTCGCCGCGTTCCTGCGCTGGCTGCGCGAGGCAGAGCCGTCCGTCGAGCTGCTCGCGGTCACCGGAGCGCACCTCGAGACCTACTGTGACGCGGCGCGCGCCGGCGCCCTCACCATCGGCGTGCGCGTGCCGGGCAAGCCCCTGGCCAGCGCGACGGTGAACAGGAGGCGGAGCGTGCTGTCCTCCTTCTACGCCTTCGCCTGGCGTTCAGGCGCGGTACGCCACGACCGCGTCGCGGGCACCGGCACCGGTGCGCTCACCCGCGAGGACCGGCGGCTGCTGCGCCAGGGCGTCGCCCGGCTGGCCGCCGGCGGCCGGCACGCCGAGGCCGCGGCCGTCGCGCTGCTGACCGCCACCGGCGCCGCCGCCGACGCCCTCGCCGAGCTGACCCTCCAGGACGTGCACCCGGTGGCCGGGGGCGACCTCGCCATCGTGACCGTGCACGACAGCCGCGGCGACATCGTGGCCTTCCCGGTGCCTCCTCCGGCCCGGCCGCTGCTGGAGGCGCTGTCGTCGGATCGGGGTCCCGGCGAGCCGCTGCTCCGGCGGGACGACGGGCGGCCCGTGGACGTGGAGTGGCTGAGGGACGCGCTGGCCGAGGCGGCCCTCGCCGGCGGCATCCCGCGGCAGCGGGCGAAGTTGCTGCACCCGTACATGTTGCGGGCCGTCACGGCGGCCGACCGCGCGGCCCCGATGACCTGACCCCACCCGGACAAGACAACGGCGAAAGGGCGCATATGACCGCGAAGCGGGTGCAGGCCAGGGTGTTCGGAGAAGTGGCCGACGCATACGACAGGGTCCGCCCCGCCTACCCGGACGCCCTCGTGGACGACGTCCTGGCCTACGCCGGGCTCGGCGGCGCGCCGGCCGTCGAGGCGGGGGCGGGCACGGGCAAGGCCACGGCGATGTTCGCGGCCCGCGGCACCGATCTCACCGCCGTCGAGCCGGACGCCGCGATGGCCGCCGTGCTGAACCGGCGGCTGGGCGGGCACTCCAACGTGAGCGTCGTCGTCTCCCCGTTCGAGGAGTTCCGGCCCGATCGAGCGTTCGGCCTGCTGTTCAGCGCCCAGGCCTGGCACTGGACCGACCCTGAGGTCAGGTGGCGGAAGGCGGCCGAGGTGCTGGCCCCCGAAGGCGCGCTCGCCCTGTTCTGGCACCTGGACATGCTCAAGGACCCCGCGGTGCTGGACGCGGCGCTCGCGGTTCACCGTGCGCGCGCGCCGCACATCCTGCTGGACACCGAACTGCCCACCGAGTCGTCGATCGAGTCGTCGCGCTGGTGGCTGGAGCTGGAACGGCAGGACACCTTCCACGACCTGTCGGCCCGGCTCTATCCGTCGGAGCTCACGTTTCCCATCGCCGACTACCTCACGCTGCTCGGCACCCGCTCGGCCATCCGGATGCTCCCCGAGGACGTACGCGCCGGCCTGCTCGCCGCGCTGCGCGACGTTCTCGGCGACCAGGTGACGCTGAGCGTGACGACGGCCCTCTACCTCGCCCGCCGCACGCCGTGACCGGGTCCCGCGCGAACGCGGGATGGACCCCGGGCCCGGCTGGCGTGGGCCGGCCCGGGGTGAGGGCGTGGTCCGGCCGGGGGTCGCCATTCCCTCCGGTCAGGCCGTGGCCCGCGGCCCTTTCCTTTCAGGGCCGCTGTCCGAGTGGCAGGATTCGAACCTGCGTCGCTCCTGCCCCCAAAGCAGGCGGGCGGCCAAACTGCCCCACACTCGGTCGCGCATGAGAAAGCCGCCTCGAAGGGTTCGAGACGGCTTTTCGGACATCCTTCGACAGGACTATCCGGAAAGCCTCCGCCGCGGCTCGGGAAGGACCGCCGACGGCCGGATGGTGCCCAGCTCACGCATGTAGCCCGTCCTTTCCGCCGCTCGTCGTTGACTTTCTTACGGTAACCCCGTGATCGTCGTGAATGCCACCTGATTTACCGCCGGTCGCGGTCGGCGGTTCAGCTCATGCCGGCGCGCGTCTCCGGGGTGTCGACGCGGAAGCGGGGCAGGGCGTCGGGGTAGTTGTCGCGTACGTGATCGACGAGATATTCGCGCACGTCGCACTTGAGGTCCCACGACGACGCCGAGTCGGCGGCGCTCATGAGGGCGCGCAGTTCGACCAGCCCGTTCGGCAGCACGTCAGTGACCTGGAGGGTCCAGTCCTTTTGGTCCCACAGCGGGTTGTCCTGCAGGAACGCGTATAGCGCCTCCCGCAGTTTGGGCACCGGCACCGACCAGTCCACCCGCAGGTAGACCACGGCCAGCACGCGGCTGCCGTGCCGGGTCCAGTTCTCGAACGGGTTCTGCGTGAAGTACGACACCGGCAGGACCAGCCGCCGCTCGTCCCACAACCGCAGCACGACGTAGGTGAGAGTGAGCTCCTCGACCCTGCCCCACTCCTTCTCGACCACGACCACGTCCTCGAGGCGGAGCGCGTCGCTGAAGGCGAGCTGGAGCCCGGCCAGCGCGTTGCCGATGGTCGGCTGGGCGGCGATGCCGACGATGGCGCCGGCGATGCCCGCCGAGGCGAGCAGGCCCGCGCCGAGCGCCCGCATCTGCGGGAAGGAGAAGAGCATGGCCCCGAGCGCGATCACGATGAAGGCGGCGGAGGCGATGCGGCGGACCAGCGCGATCTGCGTCATGATCCGCCGCGCCCGGCGGTTACGATCCCCTTCGACCTGGACCAGCCGGTCGAGCACGACGTCCGTCAGCGCGTACGAGGCCTGCACGATCAGCCAGGTGACCGCGGCGATCGTGACCAGGCCGAGCGCGTGCTCGATCGATGCGGCCAGGCCGCGCTCGCCGGGCGTCGGGCCCAGCATGCCCGGCCCGAACACCAGGTTGCACGCCACCACGACGCCCACCGCGAACGCGGGCCAGGTGCAGTGCTCCACAAGGTGCCGGGCGAGCGCCCACTTGCGCCCCACCCGGTTCAGCACCCGCCTGGCCACTTCCACCAGGAGAACCGCACTGATCACCGCGATGGCGAGGATGGGCCAGCCCGCCGGAGACTGCACTCCTTGCTCCCTTATGTCCTAGAAAGATTCGTCCAAACTCACGTTGCCCTCAACCGCCACTTGGTAAGCCGAAACCCGCCGTTCGAAGAAGTTAGCCAACTCCTGCACGTCCTGCAGTTCCATGAACCCGAACGGGTTGGCCGAACCGTACCTTCTCGGCAGCCCCAGCCGATCCAGCCGCCGGTCAGCGACATATTCCAGGTAGTGGCGCATCTGCGTCACCCCCATGCCCATCATGCCGTCCCCGCACAAATCCTCCGCGAAGGCCAGCTCTGCGGCCACCGCCTCCTCGATCATGCCGGTGACCTGCTTGCCCAGCTCGTCGTCGAACAGCTCGGGTTCCTCGGCCCTGACCGTGTCGACCACGCTGAACGCGAACTCCATGTGCATGGACTCGTCCCTGAACACCCAGTTCGTCCCCGTGGCCAGGCCGTTGAGCAGGCCGCGGGAACGGAACCAGTACACGTACGCGAAGGCCCCGTAGAAGAACAGGCCCTCGATGCAGGCGGCGAAGCAGATGAGGTTGAGCAGGAACTGGCGGCGCTCGGCGGCCGTCTCCAGCCGGTCGAGGCCGTTGATCGAGTCGATCCACCTGAAGCAGAACTCCGCCTTGTCGCGGATCGACGGGATGTGCTCGACCGCGGCGAAGGCCTTGGCCCGCTCGTCGGGATCGGGCAGGTAGGTGTCCAGCAGCGTCAGGTAGAACTGCACGTGCACCGCCTCCTCGAACAGCTGCCTGCTGAGGTACAGGCGCGCCTCGGGGGCGTTGACGTGCTGGTAGAGGTTGAGCACGAGGTTGTTGGCCACGATCGAGTCGCCGGTCGCGAAGAAGGCGACCAGGCGGTTGATCAGATGCCGTTCCTGCGGCGTCATCCTGGACAGGTCCGCCAGGTCGGTGTGCAGGTCCACCTCCTCGACCGTCCACGTGTTGCGGATGGCCGCGCGGTAACGCTCGTAGAAGCCGGGGTAGCGCATGGGGCGCAGGGTGAGGTCCATTCCGGGGTCGAGCAGCACGACGGGCTCCTTACTGGCAGGCTTCGCAGGTTTCGGGGTTCTCGAGGGAGCAGGCGAGCGCCTCTTCCGAGAGCGCGGCCGTCGCCGGGACCGTCGCCGGGACCGTCGTCTGGGCGATGCGGGTGGCGGGGCGCGAGCGCAGGTAGTACGTCGTCTTCAGGCCCTTCTTCCAGGCGTAGGCGTACATCGAGGAGAGCTTGCCGATCGTCGGGCCGGCCATGAAGAGGTTGAGCGACTGCGACTGGTCGATGTACGGCTGGCGGGCGGCGGCCAGGTCGATGAGCGCCTTCTGCGGCAGCTCCCAGGCCGTGCGGTAGAGCAGCTTGAGGTCGTCGGGGATGCCGGGGACGGACTGGACCGAGCCGTCGGCCCGCTTGACGTCGTCACGCACCCGCTGCGTCCACAGCCCGCGCTCCTGCAGGTCGGCCACCAGATAGCGGTTGACCTGAAGGAACTCGCCCGACAGCGTCTCGCGTTTGAACACGTTGGACACCTGCGGCTCGATGCACTCGTAGCAGCCGGCGATGGAGGCGATCGTGGCGGTCGGCGCGATGGCGATCATGAGGGAGTTGCGCAGGCCGGTCATCGCGATCTTCTCGCGCAGGGCGTCCCAGCGCGGCGTGCTCGCCACGTAGTGGTCGGGGTGCAGCACTCCCCCGGCGGCCCGGGTGTCGGCGTACGCCGGGTGTCTGCCGCGCTCGACCGCCAGGTCGGCCGAGGTGTCGTAGGCGGCCAGCGCGATCTCCTCGGCGACGCGCGTGGACAACTCCAGCGCCTCGGGCGAGTCGAACGGCAGCCGCAGCGCGAAGAACACGTCGGCCAGCCCCATGACGCCGAGCCCGATCGGCCGCCACCGCCTGTTGGCCGTCTCCGCCTCGGGCGTCGGGTAGAAGCCGAGGTCGATGGTGCGGTCGAGGAAACGTACGGCCGTGCGTACGGTGGCGCGCAGCCGCTCCCAGTCGACGTCGCCGCCCGCGAGGTGGGCGGCCAGGTTGACCGAGCCCAGGTTGCACACGGCCGTCTCCCCATCGCTGGTGACCTCAAGGATCTCCGTGCACAGGTTGGACAGGTGGATGACGTTGCCGGGGCGGCCCGTCTGGTTGGAGGTGCGGTTGGCGGCGTCCTTGAAGGTCATCCAGCCGTTGCCGGTCTGGGCGAGGGTGCGCATCATCCGGGCGTACAGGGTCCTCGCGGGGACGCGCCGGACGTGGCGCCCCGCCTGCTCGTACGCGCGGTAGGCGGCCGTGAACTCCTCCCCCCACAGGTCCGTGAGGTCGGGCGTCTCCTTGGGGTCGAACAGCGACCAGGGTTCGTCGGCCTCGACGCGGCGCATGAACTCGTCGGGCACCCAGTTGGCCAGGTTGAGGTTGTGGGTGCGGCGGGCGTCCTCGCCGGTGTTGTCGCGCAGTTCCAGGAACTCCTCGATGTCGGCGTGCCAGGTCTCCAGGTAGACGCAGGCCGCGCCCTTGCGCCGGCCGCCCTGGTTGACCGCCGCGACCGAGGCGTCGAGCGTGCGCAGCCACGGCACGATGCCGTTGGAGTGGCCGTTCGTCCCCCTGATCAGGGAGCCGCGCGAGCGCACCCGGGTCCAGGAGACGCCGATGCCTCCGGCGTACTTGGACAGCCGGGCCACCTGGCCGTAGCGGTCGTAGATGCCCTCCAGCTCGTCGCGCGGCGAGTCGAGCAGGAAGCACGACGACAGCTGCGGCCGGCGCGCTCCCGCGTTGAACAGGGTGGGCGAGCTCGGCAGGTAGGACAGCGTGCACATCAGCGCGTACAGCTCGGCCGCCTCGGCGACCGACTCCGCGAGCCCGCAGGCCACGCGGAGGAAGAAGTGCTGCGGCCGCTCCAGCACCTTGCGGGTCTCGGGGTGGCGCAGCAGGTAACGGTCGTAGACCGTACGCAACCCGAAATACTCGAACCGGTCGTCCGCCTCCGCGCGGACCAGCGCGTCCAGCTCGGCGGCGTGCGCGGCGACGAACTCCGCCAGACCGTCCTGGATCAGCCCCGCCGCGTGGGTGGCCGCGATCGACTCGGAGAACGAGCGCACCCCGTGCCCCGCCGCCTCGTCGGCGATCTCCTCGGCCAGCAGCCGGGCGGCGACCCGGGAGGCGGCCGGATCGGTGATCACCCGCGCGGCGGCCTCCTCGATGGCCAGGCGGCGGTCACCCTCAACGATCTGCGTCACGTGCTCTCTCCTCGCGAGCTCATCCCCGTGAGGGCACGCGAGAGCACGGCGGCACGAACCCATGACCGCCCTGGTCCCCGGCCCTCCCTCGAGGCCTTCGACACGGCATGCCGGGCGCGCCGGAGGACGCGGCCCTGCATGTCGCCGGCAGGTCTTCGGGCTTGCGGGCGTGCTCGAAAGCGCCTAGTGGCCGTCGCTTCCCGGATCGCTCCAGTGCATGTGACGGCGGTCGTTCCCGCTCACCGCTGCGGGGCAGCCCCGGAATCTCACCGGGTTCCCTTTTGCTCCGCCTCCAGGAGGCGAACCAGCGACGACCAGGATCCTACATCTAGTGGCGGATCCCGCAACCACCCCTGCATATTGTGGATTTGGTCGTGTCGACCATCCCGAGGTCCCGCAGCACCCCGCGGGTGCGCCGCACCTCGGAGGCCAGCCACAGCTCGAAGTCGTCACCGCTGAGCGGGATCGAGACCCACCCGGCGTCCCGGCAGGCCGCCTCCCAGCCGGGCGAGCGGGTCACCTCGTCGCACATGCCGACGGCCGACTCGCGGCTCTCGTCCGGCATGTCATGAGGGCCGAAGGCCGCCATCCAGTCCACGAAGTCCACGCGTACGCCCGACTCCAGCAACGTCGGCGCGTCGAGGTCCGGCACCCGTTCCGCCGAGGACACCGCGAGCGCCCTGATCCGGCCGCGGCCGATGATCGTACGCCACTCCGCGACCCGGCCCGCCGCGGCGGCCGCCTTGCCGGACGACAGCGCGGCCACGACCTCGTGACGGCTGGGGTAGCCGGTGTAGTCGACCTGCCGGGTGTCGGCGCCCAGCCCCTTGGCGATCAGGCCGAACAGCAGGTGGTCGGGGTCGCCCTGCGGCCCTCCGGCCAGCAGCGTCTGCCCTGGCCTGGAGAGCAGGGCGGCGCCGAAGTCGCCGAAGTCCCTGAACCGTGAGTTGTGGGGCACCACCACGACCTCGACCTCGCCGGCCAGCCTGGCCAGCGGAGTCGCGGCGTCGAGCAGGCTCTGGCCCTGGTTGAGCTCGGCCGCGGCCAGCGCGTGCAGGCCGCTCACCGTGACCCGCGGGCCCTCACCCGTCCCGAACCCCGCGGCGCGGGCCACGCCGGCGAACACCGAACCCGCGCGGGCCCACCGGCGCCCACCTGGATTGATCGAGAAGCGGGTGCGCAGCCCGGCCGCGCCCTGGGTGGCCCGCTGCGTGCCGCAACCGGCCACCCCTCCGGCCGCGCAGAGGGCCGCGCCCAGCCCTCCGACCAAGAACCGCCGTCGCCGCATCTGCGCCCCCTCGCCGTGCTCCCCGTAACCACAGGTTATTGATCCAGCGCGGAGCGTCACGCACCGGGGCCGTGGCGGCGCGCTGCTATGTGCGCGCCGGTGGGGTCAGGCGGGTTTCCTGGCGATCCCGGCCATGAGCGAGGAGGGCAGCGACCAGTCGCCCACCAGTTTGGGCCGGTCGGGACGCCAGTCGGTGGCCTGCACGAGCCCGGGCGGCTCCAGCGGGAAGTCGCCGAAGAACGCGCGGATCTCGGACGGCGTACGGTCGGCGCCCCCTGACGACGGGCCACGGGAGGGTGTCCTGGCACGTTCGCCGTCCTCGGCCCTGGCTCTCGTCGTCGCGTGCGAGATCACCAGGTGGCTGCCGGGTGCCAGCCGCTCGCGCAGCGCCGCCACCGCGTCCTGCGAGCCGGCCGCGTCGGGGATGAAGTGCAGGATCGACACCAGCAGCACCCCGACCGGCTCGGTCAGGTCGAGCAGGGCGCCGGCCCGGTCCAGCACCTCGTCGGCGTCGAGCAGGTCGGCCTCGACGAAGACGGCCCTGCCCGAGTTCTCGAGCAGGGCCCTGGAGTGCGCGGCGACGACCGGATCATGATCGACGTAGACGACCCGGGCCTCGGGCGCCACCTCGTGCGCGCTGCCCTGTGTCGGCAGCCCGCTGCCCAGGTCGAGGAACTGGCGTACGCCGTCGGCGGCCACGTAGCGCACGGCACGCTGAAGGAAGGCCCGGTTCGCGCGGGCCAGCGGGACCGCCTCCGGGACCAGCTCGGCGAGCTGGTCGAGGGCCAGGCGGTCGACCGCGAAGTTGTCCTTCCCGCCGAGCATGTAGTCGTACATGCGTGCGGGATTGGGCCTCTGGTGGTCGAACTGCCGCACAGTATCGAATTTATGTCGTTTGGAGCCGGATAACACTACCCTGAGGGAAATGTGGCTGATTTGCGGCTCAACTATTCGACCGTGACGCTCTTGGCGAGGTTGCGCGGCTTGTCGACGTCCCGGCCGAGCGCCACGGCCGCATGGTACGCGAGCAGCTGCAACGGGATCGTGAGCAGGATCGGATCGAGTTCGATCTCGTTCTTCGGGATCACGATGACGTCGTCGGCCAGCTTCGGGCCTGCCTCGCGGTGGCCGACCATGAGCACCCGCCCGCCGCGCGCGCGGATCTCGCCGAGCGTGGTGAGGTTCTTGTCGAGCAGCTCGTCGTCGGGGACGATCGCGACCGTCGGCATCTCGGGGCCGATGAGCGCGAGCGGGCCGTGCTTGAGCTCGCTGGCCGGATAGGCCTCCGCGTGCACGTAGGAGATCTCCTTGAGCTTCTGCGCTCCCTCGCGGGCCACCGGGTAGCCGCGCACGCGGCCGACGAACATCATGCCGGCGTGGGCGGCGTACTTCTGCGCCAGCTCGGCGATCTTGTCGCCCTGCGCCAGCACCTCCTCCACGTGACCGGGCAGCCGGCGCAGGCCCTCCACGATGCGCCGCCCGTCGGCCGGCGACAGGTCGCGCACCCGGCCCAGGTGCAGCGCGAGCAGCGCGAAGGCCACCGCGGTCGAGGTGAACGCCTTGGTCGAGGCCACCGAGACCTCGGGGCCCGCATGCAGGTAGATGCCGCCGTCCACCTCGCGGGCGATGGCGCTGCCCACGGCGTTGACGATGCCGATGACCCGGCCGCCCTTGCGCTTGAGCTCCTGCACGGCGGCGAGCGTGTCGTAGGTCTCCCCCGACTGGCTGATCGCGACGTAGAGCGTGTCGGGGTCGACGACGGGGTTGCGGTAGCGGAACTCGCTGGCCGGCTCGGCGTCGGACGGGATGCGCGCCAGCTCCTCGATGAGCTGCGCCCCGATCTGCCCTGAGTAGTACGCGGACCCGCAGCCGATGATCTTCACCCGGCGGAAGCTCCGCGTCTCGCGGGCGTCCATGTTCAGCCCGCCGAGGTGGGCCACGTGGAAGCGCTCGTCGAGACGGCCGCTCATCGTCCGGGTGATCGTCTCGGGCTGCTCGGAGATCTCCTTGAGCAGGTAGTGCTCGTAGCCGCCGGTGTCGTAGTGGCCGGCGTCCCAGTCGACGGTCAGCGGCTCCTTGGCCGTCTCGCGGGCGTCGCTGGCGAAGGTGTGGAACCCGTCGGCCTTCAGCACGGCCAGCTCGCCGTCCTCCAGGTGCACGACCTGGCGGGTGTAGCGGACCAGGGCGGCCACGTCGGACGCGGCGAACATCTCCTTCTCGCCGATGCCGAGCACGATCGGGCTGCCGTTGCGCGCCACGACCACCTCGCCGGGCCGCTCGGCGTCGATGACGGCGATGCCGTACGTGCCGACGACGCTCTTGAGCGTCTTCCTTACGGCCTCCTCCAGCGAGTCGTTCTCGTCGGCGGCGTGGGCGACCAGGTGCGCGAGCACCTCGGTGTCGGTCTCGGAGGCGAACACCACGCCGTCGGCCTCCAGCTTGGCCCGCAGCTCCCCGGCGTTCTCGATGATGCCGTTGTGCACCACCGCGATGCGCTGGTCGGCGGACAGGTGCGGATGGGCGTTGACGTCGCTGGGGACGCCGTGCGTGGCCCAGCGGGTGTGCCCGATGCCGAGGCCGCCCTTGAACCGCACGGGCACGGCCTTGGCCAGGTCGGCCACCCGGCCCTTGACCTTACGGACCTTCAGCCCCTTGTTGGACACCACGACCCCGGCCGAGTCGTAGCCCCGGTATTCGAGCCGCTGCAGACCCTCCAGCAGGATGGGGGCTGCGTCCCTTGGGCCGACGTAGGCCACGATTCCGCACATGGAGTCTCCTGTTCATCCGTAGACGATCCTGCGGAGCTGTCGCAGCGACAACTCCGGCGCGGCCACCCGGCGGCCCCGTAATTCGGCTGCGATCCTCGGGAAGATCTCGTCGTTGGTGTGGCCGCGCGCCTTCAGCTCGCCGTGACGGCGCCGTACGTACTCCTCGGTCGTCTCCGAGAAGTACGCCAGCACGTCGGCGACCACGCGCGCCGCCTCACCAGGCCCGAGCGGGCTCGTCCTCGTGAGATGAGCGATGAGATCTTCGTACGGGGGCCGTGCCGGTGGCACAGACGAGGACCTTACGGCTCTTGAACGAGACACGCCATCATCCTGCCCGATATCGGGCAGGATCTAACCTCATCGCCCACCGGACCGGCGGCGAGATCCCGGAAGTCCCATCCGTATCATCCGGCCCGTCTGACACATCCCTTTCTGAGAACAGTTACGCTGAGTAGTCGCATCGTGACGTCCATGGGGGAGATGTTCATGCAGCTCTGGCTCGCCGTCGTCCTGGTCGCCACCGCGTTGACCGCGCCCGCCCTGCCCGCCGATCCGCGCGCCGACCTGCTGTCCGCCCGGCCCGCCGGGCCGGGGCGCGAGGTCGCGGCGACCGGGCGGCAGTCCGACTTCGCCGCCGCCGCCCGCGAGTACGGCGTGCCGGAGAGCGTGCTGCTCGGCGTGGCGTACCTGCAGTCCCGCTGGGACGCCAACGGCGGGCGACCGAGCACGGCCGGCGGCTACGGCCCGATGCACCTGGTCGACACGTTCCCCGCCGAGGCGCTCGACGGAACGGTCGGGGACGCGCTCGGCGACGCCCGCGGCGACGAGGCCCGCCCGATGCCCCCGGCGCGCGTCGAGCCGCTCGCCTCGTCCGCGCTGCGCCTGGCGCAGGACGCGCCGGCGGCGACACTCCCCCAGGCCGGCCGCCTCGCCGGCGTCGCGCCCGCCCGGCTCAGGACCGACCCGGTCGCCAACATCAGGGCCGGCGCCGCCCTCCTCGCCTCCTACCAGGAACGTCCCAGCGCCGACCCGGCCGACTGGTACGACGCCGTCGCCCGCTACTCGGGCTCGGAGGACCCCGCCACCGCCCGGGGCTTCGCCGACGAGGTGTTCACGGTGATGCGGGAGGGCGTGGAACGCCGTACGGACGACGGGCACCTGGTGCGACTGGACCCCGTACCCGACCTGCCGCCCTTCGTGGGCTCCTCTGAGAGCGACCCCGAAAGCGAGCCCTGGGGCGAGCCCGACGGGTCCTTCGCGGGCTGGGACACGCCGTCCGACGAGCAGCCCGGCTGGGACACGCCCGGCGTCACCGGCGAGGGCCACGACAGCGCCAAGGCGGAGTCGGGGGCCGACCTGGCGGAGTGCCCCACCGCGCTCGCCTGCGAGTGGATGCCGGCCGCGCACAAACGGTTCGGCAAGAAGAAGCACCGCGACTACGGCAACCACGACCGCCTGAGCCGCACCAGGTCGGTCGACTACATCGTCATCCACGACACCGAGGGCACCTACCGGGGCATCCCCTCCCTGGTCCGCAACCCGAAGTACGTGAGCTGGCACTACACGATCCGCTCCCGCGACGGGCACGTGGCCCAGCACGTCGCGACGAACGACATCGCCTGGCACGCGGGCAACTGGGACGTCAACACCCGCTCGATCGGCATCGAGCACGAGGGATACCTGGCCAAGGGGGGCGCCTGGTACACGGAGGCGATGTACCGGGCCTCGGCCAGGCTCGTGAGGTTCCTCGCCGCCAAGCACGACATCCCGCTCGACCGCGCCCACATCCTGGGTCACGACAACGTCCCGGGCACCACCCCCGCGACGGTCGCCGGCATGCACGAGGACCCGGGGCCGTACTGGGACTGGGCACACTATTTCCACCTCATGCACCGGCCGTTCAAGGCGGCCGGCAACGGCGAGTCCGTCATCATCCGCCCGTCGTACGCCACCCACCGGCCCCGCTTCACCGGCTGCGACACGGCCAAACCCGCCAAGGCGTGCCCGCCGCACGGCGCCTCGGCCGTCCTGCTGCACACGGCGCCCAAGAAGTCGGCCCCGCTGGTCAGGGACGTCGGTAAACACGGGAACAAGCCCAGCACCCGCAGCGTGTACGACCACGGCGCCCGCGCCTCCACCGGCCAGCGCTACGCGGTGGCCGAGCGTGAGGGGGACTGGACGGCCATCTGGTACCTCGGGCAGAAGGCGTGGTTCCACAACCCGGCCTCGGATCCGACCGCCGTTCCCGCCGAGGGCCCGCTGGTCACGCCGCGCAGAGACGACGTGAAGGTGTACGGCCGGGCCTATCCCGAGAAGTCCGCCTACAAGCTCGCCGCCCACCAGCCGCTGCGGCCGCTCCCGTACACGATCGGCACCGGCCAGACGTACTCGCTGGGCGACACGGTCACCGGCTCCTACTACGCCGCCAACGCCTTCAAGCCGTCACGGCACGTCACCACGACCGGCAGGCTGCGCTATCACCAGATCCAGCTCGGGCACCGCGTGATGTTCGTGAAGGCCAGGGACATGCGGCTGCTCGATCGAAAGTGACCCACCCGCCTCGTGCTGCGCACGCGCACTCCAGGAAGACGATATGGTTTCCCTGTGACCAGGGCGCGAGTCGCCCGGGGTTTCACGCGGAAGTGGCTCAGTGGTAGAGCATCACCTTGCCAAGGTGAGGGTCGCGGGTTCGAATCCCGTCTTCCGCTCGGAGCAAGACTCCTGGTGGAGTGGCCGAGAGGCGAGGCAGCGGCCTGCAAAGCCGTCTACACGGGTTCAAATCCCGTCTCCACCTCGGCGACCGGCAGATCCTCCGGGATCCGCTAAAGTAAAGTCCGGCGCACGCGGAAGTGGCTCAGTGGTAGAGCATCACCTTGCCAAGGTGAGGGTCGCGGGTTCGAATCCCGTCTTCCGCTCGGAGTTCATCACTCGCACGGACGATTAGCTCAGCGGGAGAGCGCTTCCCTGACACGGAAGAGGTCACTGGTTCAATCCCAGTATCGTCCACCAGTTCTCCCGGTCGGCCAGGCCTGATCTGGCCGGCCGGAATCGAAGCCCCAGCGCACGGCACGAGCCGGACGTCTGGGGCTTCCGGTTTTCGTAGGGGCGAGCCGCCACCCGCACCCCGGCATCGAGATGGCTCGCCGGATCACGCTCCGCACGCCACGCGACGGCGCAGGACGCCCGCCTCGGCTACCCGTCGGTTCGCGGGTCCACGACCACCGTCTCCACGCCTTCGGCCGCGAACGGCTTGAGGGATTCAGGGGTGGCCGACGCGTCGGTGACGAGGGTCCAGGCGTCGGGCATGCGGGCCCAGGCGTGGAACGGGCGGCGACCCAGCTTGGCGGCGTGAACCAGCAGGTAGACGTGGCGGGAGCGCTGCATCATCAACTCCTTGAAGCGGGTCTGCTGCAGGTCGGCCTCGCAGATGCCGTCCTCGGCCGTGACGCCGTCGGCGCCCAGGAAGGCCCGGTCGAACGTCATCCTGCTCAGCGCCGCCTCGGCCAGCGGGCCCACGAAGCCCTGGCTCACGTGGCGCAGGGTGCCGCCCAGGCATTCGACGTGCACGCCGGTCGCGCCCACCAGTTCCTGCAGGGCGTTCAGGCCGGTGGTGGCCACGGTCAGGTCGGCGGCGTGCCGCAGCTCGTGGGCCAGCGCGCCCGTCGTCGAGCCCGAGTCGAGCAGGATCGTCTCCCCCGGGCGGATCTGCGCCGCCGCCCACGCGGCGATGGCCCGCTTCTCCTCGAACGCCTCCCCGATGCGCTGCCGCAGCGACGCCTCGGGATGGGTGACGACCGCCATCGCCCCGCCGTACGTGCGCGCCAGCAGCCCCGCCGCCTTGAGGTGGGCCAGGTCACGCCGGATGGTGGAGGCCGTCACCCCGAGCCGGGCCGACAGCTCCTCGACGCTGGCCAGCCCCGTGGTGGTGGCCAGGCGGACGATCTCGTCACGGCGAGCCCGCGCTGCGCGGCCCATCGATGGCCTCCTCCCGTCACATGCCCCGCGCGGACGACAGCTCTGCCGCCTGGCGGAGCGCCTCGATCATGCTACCGGCGTCGGCGACGCCCTTCCCCGCGATGTCGAAGGCGGTGCCGTGGTCCACCGAGGTCCTGATCACCGGCAGGCCCACCGTGATGTTCACCCCGGCCTCCAGGCCGAGGATCTTCACCGGGCCGTGCCCCTGGTCGTGGTACATGGCCACGATCAGGTCGTAGTCGCCGCGGCCCGCCAGGAAGAACGCGGTGTCGGCGGGAAGCGGCCCGTGCACGTCCATGCCCTCCGCGCGCAGCAGCTCGAGCGCGGGAACGATCTTCTCCTCCTCCTCGCCGTACCCGAACAGGCCGTTCTCCCCCGCGTGCGGGTTGATGCCGCACACGCCGATCCTCGGACGCGCCACGCCCGAGCCGCGCAGCGCCGCCTCACCCCTGCGGACGGTCCGCTCGACCAGGCCGGGCTCGATGCGCGCGACCGCGTCGATGAGGCCGACGTGCGTGGTGACGTGGATGACCTTGACCTTCGACGTCGACAACATCATCGACACCTCCGGCGTACCCGTCAGGTGCGCCAGCAGCTCGGTGTGCCCGGGAAAGAGGTGCCCGGCCGCGTGCAGCGCCTCCTTGTTCAGCGGCGCGGTGCAGATCGCCCGTACGTCGCCGGACGTCGCCAGCTCGGCGGCCAGCCGTACGTACGTGTAGGCCGCGTGACCCGCGACCGGCGAGACCCGGCCCCACGGCAGGTCCTCGGGCAGCAGCCCCGGGTCGATGACGTTGATCCGGCCCGGCTCGAAGACGGCCTCGCCCACGTGCTCCACCCTGACCACCTCGGGCTCCATGCCGAGGATCCGCGCGGCCCCGCGCAGGCGTCCCACGTCACCGATGACGACCGGGCGGCAGAACGCGGAGGTCCCGGGGGCGAGGAGCGCTCCGACGACGACCTCCGGGCCTACGCCGGAACCGTCCCCCATGGTGAGGGCGATGAGAGGAGTGCTGCTCATGTCGGCCTTTCGTCGATGGCGGCGCCACCCGGGCGGGGGAAGCGCCGGGGTCTGAGATGGGCGGCGATGCGCAGGAGGCTGTCCGGTCCGCCGAAGCTGCCCGGCCTCGTCACCACGGAACGGCCGTCCGGGGTCCGGCTGTGCACCGCGCCGTGGTGCACCTGGCCCACGGGGAACAACTCGCGCACGCCCAGCGCGTCGAGCACCCTCCTCGCGGTCTCCCCGCCGGTCAGGACCAGGTCGGCCGGCATTCCTCCGAGCGCCTCACGGACGATCCGGCCGAGCAGGGCGGGGAGTGCGGGCGGCGCCGCTCCTCGTACGGTCAGCACGGCGGCCCCGCCGCCGCCCAGCGCCCTCCGCAGCCGCCCGGCGAACGGTCCGATCCCCCGCGCGTCCGTGGGCCCCGCGGCATTCCCGCCGGCCGTCGTGCCCGTGGGCCCCGCGGCACCCCCGCCGACCGCGGTGCCGGTATCCATCGCGTGCAGGTCCGCCGCGTCGAGGACCACGGGCGCGGCATCGTGCGCGACCAGCAGCCTGGCCTGCTCCGCCGCGGCCGGTTCCGCCGTACCGACCACGACGAGCAGCGCGCCCGTAGACGACCCGCCGCCCGAAGCGAGCGGGGAACCGGCGGGCGACGCGGCCCGGGTGCCGGAGTTGAGGGCGCGGCCCAGAGCGGCGGCCAGGCCGCCGGCGCCGACGAGACGGGTCGCCGGGTCGTTGGCGAGCGTGGCCGCGACGATCGTGTCCAGGTCGGCGTCCGTCTCCGCGTCGCACACGGCCACCCGCCCGCCCGCGGCCGTCTCCGCCAGCGCCTCTCGGAGGGCGGCTGGACCGGCACGGACGGTGGCCAGCCCGATGTCTGCCGACGGCACTGCGCCAAGGGCCGCGGCCACGGTGTCCGGCCGCCCGGCACCGGACCCGCCAGCGCCCGGCCCAGAGCCCTGTGCGCAGTCCGGCCCGGCGACGGGATCGGAAGTGCGCGTTTCGCGCAAGGGGATGCCGTGGATGAGGGGCACGCCGTTCACGACCGCACGACCGGCCTGCGGGAGCGCGGAGGCCAGCACCACGGGCACGGGCGCCGAGCCCGAGAACGTGGTGAGGCAGGCGTGGACGGTGGCGGCGACGTCGCCGCGCAGCAGCGAGTCGATCTTGACGAGGACGTGGCGGCCCGTCGCCCAGGCGAGCGCCTCCCGTACCAGGCCGGCGGCCCCGGAACGGTGCCGGGTGTCAAGGTCGGCGACCAGCACGGGCGGCCCGGCGTCGTACGACCACCCGGCGTCACACGGCCACCCAGCGTCGCACGGCAACCCGGCAACGTACGGCGGCGCGGCGTCGTACGGCGGGCCGGACAGCACGATTCGCGCGGGGCGTGTGGGCGACATGAGCACGGCCGCCGTTTCCGCCGCCCCCGACAGGTCGTCCGCCAGGGCGAACACCGGAGCGGGGCCCACGCCACCACCTCCACCCCATCACTATGCGCGATTCACGCGGCGAGTATTGCACGAAATACGCACGTTGTGCCACAGTTGCCCGCAAGCAGACTCCCAGGAACGGCGAGGCCCTGGAGCGGGCTCGCCGCTCACGACCGCGGGCCCATGACGCTCACGCTCGGCTCGACGAGCGGCCGACAGTCAGAAGGAAACAGCGATGACCCCCGAACCGGTCCTCGGCACCATGACGTTCGGCGACACCGTGGACGCCGCGACGGCGGGGCGGATGCTGGACCTCGCGCTCGACGCCGGGGTGAGCGGCGTCGACACGGCCAACGGCTACGCGGGCGGCGCCGCCGAGGAGATCCTCGGCGGGCTGCTGCGCGGCCGTCGCGACCGGGTGGTGCTGGCCACCAAGGCCGGCATCCCGCACCCGGACGCCGGCGAGCACGCGCCGCTCTCCCCCGCCGGGCTGCGCGCCTCGCTGGAGGGCAGCCTGCGGCGGCTGCGGACCGACCACGTCGACCTGTTCTACCTGCACCAGCCGGACCGGGCGACGCCGCTGGAGGACACCCTCGGCACGGTCGCCGAGCTCGTCGCCGAGGGCAGGATCGGCGCGCTGGGCGTGTCCAACCACGCCGCCTGGCAGATCGCCGGGATCGCTCCCCGTCCCGCGGTCGCCCAGCAGCTCTACAACCTGCTGGCCAGGAGGATCGAGGACGAGTACGCGGAGTTCGCGCTCTCCTCCGGCCTGCGCACGATGGTCTACAACCCGCTCGGGGGTGGCCTGCTGACCGGCAGGCACCGCTTCGGCCAGGCGCCGGAGGCCGGCCGGTTCGGCGACTCACGGCTGGCGGAGATGTACCGGCGGCGCTACTGGAACGCCGGGCTGTTCGAGGCCGTCGAGGAGCTCGGCGCGATCGCCCGCACGGCCGGCATGCCGCTCGCCGAGCTGTCGTTCCGCTGGCTGGCGGGCCGGCCGGTGGTGGACGCGGTGTTGCTCGGCGCGTCCAGCCCTCAGCAGCTGGCCGCCAACCTGGACGCGCTGGCTGCCGGGCCGCTGCCCGTCGACGTGGCCGCGGCCTGCGACGCCGTGGGCGAGGCGCTGCGAGGCCCCATGCCCGCGTACAACCGATGACCGCGAGGCCATCACGCCCATCCGCACCAGCGCAGAGGAGCCAGAGCGCATGACCGCCGCCGAGTTCGCCAGGAAGATCCGCAACCGGGAACGGGCCGTCGGCTACTGGGTGGTGCTGGACGCGCCCGTCGCCACCGAACGCCTGGCACGACTGGGGTACGACTACGTGGCGCTGGACCGCCAGCACGGGCTGATCGGCGACGCCGGGCTGCTGAGCAACCTCATGGCCATCGACGCGGGAGGCCGCTCGACCGGCCTGGTACGCGTGGAGTCGGGCGACCCCGCGGCCATCGGCAGGGCGCTCGACTTCGGCGCGGGCGGCGTGATCGTGCCGCTGGTCGACACGGCCGAGGACGCCGCGCGGGCCGTGTCGGCCGCCCGCTACCCGGCCGCGGGCCGCCGGTCGTACGGCCCCATGCGCTCCATGCTGCGGATCGGCCCCACCCCGGCCGAGGCGGACGACAGCGTGCTGGTCCTGGCCATGATCGAGACGCCGCAGGGCCTGGCCGGCATCGAGGCCATCTGCGCCACGCCGGGCCTGGACGGCGTGTACGTCGGCCCGTCCGACCTCTGCCTGGCCGTGGGCGGCCGCTATCCCGGCGATCCGGAGGTCGCGGGAATGTTCGAGGAGGCGCTGGAAACCATCAGGACGGCCGCGGAGCGGGCCGGGATCGCGGCCGGCATCCACAACCCGGGCGGCGAGCAGGCGGCCCGCCGCCTGGCGGAGGGTTTCACGTTCGCGACCGTCGCCTCCGACCTCGTCCACCTGGAGCAGGCCGCCGCCGCTCACCTGAAGGCCGCACGGTCGGGGTGATCGCGCCGGTCACCACCTCACCGGGCGCACCACGGGGTCACGGCCAGGTCTTGGCCTCGGCGTCGAACAACGCCCTGTCGCTCTCCACCGGCAGCACGCACATCAGGTGACCGCCGGGCGCGCGCAGCGTACGGCACTCCTGCCACTGCGACACCTCGGTGGCGCCGAGCGCGACCAGGCGCCGAACCTCGGCCTCGACGTCGTCGGACTCGATGTCGACGTGGAAGCGGGGCTGCTCGTCGGCCGACTGGACGGCCACGGCGATGTTCGGTACGGCCCCGTGCAGGGAGATGAACTGTTCGTACCCTTCGAGCGGGCGCGCCGTGGCGCCGAGCGCCGCCGCCCAGAAGGCCGCCGCCTGGTCGGCCTCGGCGGTGGGTGTGTCGATGAGCAGGGCGTACACGCGGCTTCTGTGCATGGTGATCACCCTATCGACCCGTACGGTGATATGTCGCCTTATGCGAGCTTTCGGTGGCGCTGTGTGCATATACCGATGCGGTACGGGTAGCGCCGTTGCATCAGCTCCTCGGAGGAGGAAAAACCGTGGACATCAACCTAGGCCAAGGGATTGCGGACGTATTCCGGCAAATAGCATCGTTCGTCCCGAAGCTGGTCGCGTTCATCGTGATTCTCATCATCGGATGGATCGTGGCCAAACTGCTGGCGAAGATCGTCAACAAGGTGCTGGAACGTGTCGGCTTCGAGCGAGTCGTTGACCGCAGTGGCGTGCACCGCTGGTTGCAGCGGAGCAACTACACCGCCAGCGGCCTGCTCGCGAAGATCGTTTATTACGCGATCCTGCTGGTCACCCTGCAGATAGCGTTCAACGTCTTCGGGCCCAACCCGATCTCGGCGCTGCTGGCCTCCGTGGTGGGCTGGCTGCCCAAGGCCATCGTGGCCATCGTGATCATCGTGGTGGCCGGCGCCATCGCCAAGGCCGTCAGGGACATCCTCGCCGGCGCTCTGGGCGGGCTGTCCTACGGCCGCTTCCTGGCGACCCTGGCCGCGGTGTTCATCTGGGCGCTGGGCATCATCGCCGCGCTCAACCAGATCGGCGTGGCCACCACCGTCACCACTCCGGTGCTGATCACGGTCCTCGCCACCATCGGCGCGATCGCGGCGATCGGCGTCGGCGGCGGGCTCATCCGGCCGATGCAGCAGCGCTGGGAGCGTTGGCTGGGCCGTGTCGAGGCCGAGGCGCCCCAGGCGAGGGCGCACGCGGAGGCGTACCAGCGCGGCCGGGAGGACGCCCGGTCGATGACCGAGGAGACGGCGCAGGTGCGGACGATGCCGGGCGGGCGCACCACCCGCTCGGACATGCCTCCGGAGTAGGTGACGGCCCCTGCCCCCGGGCCGGCGC
>NZ_SMLD01000143.1:0-24313 GCF_004352805.1 Nonomuraea mesophila | reverse complement strand
CTCACTCTCCGCCGAGGGGTGGACGGCACCCGTCCCTCGGCGGAGAGTGAGGTCGGACGCTGGCCCGTGCCGGTGCCCTCGTCCACGTGGTTCCGCGAGGACGGGGCTCCGCCGGCCGAGGAGACCCACTTCGACGTGGTCGCCGTGAACGGCAGGCTGACCCGCAGACTGATACTACGCGGCACAGGCTGAATCTCCGGCGTTCACGTTCACGCCGGGGAGCGCGTCAATGGACGTCGTTCGCCCACACCGGCAAGCCCCGGGCCCAAGGAGCTCCCGCCTGGCGCGCGTTCGGCAAGGCCGGCAGCGTGCTCAGCCTCAAGCCGAAGAGCCAGGGCGGCATCGGCCCCGCGGACTTCGAGGAGCACCACTGCGGCTTCTGGCGCGGGATCACCGGCTGACCGCGCCCGGCGCGCGTCTGCCGGGCGTACCCGTAAGCGATGAAGAATCTCTTCGCAAAGATCTCGCTTGCGAAGGAAAATATTGAGACGCTGAACCCCACCACGCGCCCCCAGCCCAAGGAGTGGTTCATGCGCAGACTATTGGCGATCTCCCTCGTCGCCACCCTGCCGTTAAGCACCGTGACAGCGGCGCACGCCCAGGAACCCGCCGGCCGCCAGGCGGCCTTCGCCTCCGCCGCCGAGGAGTTCCAGGTGCCCGAGAGCGTCCTGCTCGGCGTCTCCTATCTCGAGTCCCGCTGGGACGCCCACGCCGGGCAGCCGTCCACCGACGCCGGGTTCGGGCCCATGCACCTGACCGACGCCGCCGCCTTCACCGGGTCCAACCACCACCACGAGGGCGGTGAGGACGCCCGTGGCGACGAGAGCCGGCCCCTGCCCGCCCCGAGCGAGCGTCCCGCGCCCACTGACCTTCCCGCCTCACTGCGCACCCTGGAGAAGGCCGCCGAGCTCACCGGCGAGAGCCGCGAGCGGCTGCGTACGGATGCCGCCGCCAACATCCGCGGCGGAGCGGCGCTGCTCGCCGACCACCAGAGGGCGCTCGGAGCGCCGCTGAGCGACGAGCCCGGCGACTGGTACGGCGCCGTCGCGAAATACTCGGGCGCCGAGGAGGCGGGCGCGGCCCGGTTCTTCGCCGACGAGGTCTTCGCGACCATCAAGGAGGGCGCCGAGCGCACGACGGACGACGGCCACCAGGTGAGGCTGGCTCCCGTCCCCGGGCTCACGAAGGTCGGGAAGTGGCTGGACAAGCTCGGGCTGCGCAAGCCGAGGACCGACGGCGTGGAGTGCCCGGCGTCGATCTCGTGCGAGTGGATCCCGTCGGCGTACCAGGAGTTGCCGAACGACGACTACGGCCACTACGACCTGGCGAACCGCCCGTTCAGCCAGAAGATCGAGTACATCATCATTCACGACATGGAGGGATATTTCCTGCCCTCCATCCGCCTCAACCAGGACCCCACGTACGGCGCCAGCTGGCAGTACTCCGTCCGCTCCACCGACGGCCACATCGCCCAGCACATCAAGGCCAAGGACGTCGCCTGGCAGGCGGGCAACTGGTACGTCAACGCCAAGTCCATCGGCATCGAGCACGAGGGTTTCCTCGCCGAGGGCGGCACCTGGTACACCGAGGCGATGTACCGCTCCTCCGCCCGCCTGGTCCGCTATCTGGCGCTGCGGAACGGCGTCCCGATGGACCGGGCCCACATCCTCGGCCACGACAACGTCCCGGGCACGCTGCCGACCACGGTCAGGCAGATGCACGAGGACCCGGGCCCGTTCTGGGACTGGGCGCACTACTTCCGGCTGATGGGCGCGCCGCTGCACGGCCTCGGCGGCCCCAAATCCGGCTCGATCATGATAAAGCCGGACTTCGCGACGAATAAGCCGTACTTCTACGGCTGTGACCGCCAGAACCCCGAAGCCGCCTGCCCGCCGCTCCCCGCCGGCACCGTCTGGCTGCGCACCGAGCCGCGCGAGGACGCCCCGCTGATCAAGGACATCGGCAAACACCCCACAGGCGAGTCGCTCTACAGCGTGTACGACCACAGCGCCAGGGCGAGCACCGGCCAGCGTTTCGCCGTGGCCGGCAGGCAGGGCGACTGGACCGCCATCTGGTATCTCGGCCAGAAGGCGTGGTTCCACAACCCGAAGAGCGCGCCCACGGCCGTGCCCTCCATGGGCCTGGTGGTCACCCCCAAGCCCGGCAAGGCGACCGTCCCGGTCTACGGGCGGGCGTACCCGGAGGCGGAGGCCTATCCGGAGGGCATCCCCTACCAGGAGGTGACCCCGCTGCAGTACACGTTCTCGGCCGGCGAGAAGTACACCCTTGCGGGCCCGGCCGCCACGGAGTACTACCGCGCGGTCACCTTCGACCTGGAGGACCACAAGGTGGTGCGGGGCAGGACGAAGTATCTGCAGATCCAGTTCGGCCACCGCGTGATGTTCGTCAAGGCTGACGACGTGCGGGTGACGTTCTCCGGGTGAACGCGTTGACGGCGCGCCTGGTGCTCGCGAGCGCCTCCTGAGAGGAGTCGAACGTACGCTGGGCGACGCCGACGAACACGCAGTCGACGACGAGGAGCTGGCTGATCCGGCTGGCCAGGGCGCCGGGACGGAACTCCGTCTCGCGCCCGGCCGAGATCAGCACGTGTTCGGCCAGCTCCGCGATGGTGGAGCGGGGGTTGTTGGTGATGGCGACGGTGGTGGCGCCGCCCTCGGCGGCCCGGGAGAGCGGCTCGATCACGTCGGGGGTCTCCCCCGAGGTGCTGACGCCGAGCGCCACGTCGCCGGGCTTCAACAGCACGGCACTGGTGAGTGCCAGGTGAGCGTCCTGGAAGGCGTGGCTGGACAGCCCGATGCGCAGCAGCTTCTGGGAGAAGTCCTCGGCCACCAGCCCCGACGCGCCCACGCCGTAGGCGTCGATCCGCCGCGCCTCGACGACGGCGTCGACCACGAGCCCGAGCCGGTCGGAGGTCAGCTGCGCCACCGTGTCGTTGATCGCCTCGGACTCGGCCCGCGCCACCTTGTGGATGACCTCCGAGAGCGGGTCGTCGGGGGCCAGGTCGCCGGGCACCAGCCGGTCGGGCTGCGCGGCGGCGGCCGCGAGGGCTAAGCGCAGCTGCGGGTATCCCGCGAACCCGAGCAGCCGCGCCGTGCGCACGATCGTCGCCTCGCTGGTGCCGGAGGCGGCGGAGAGCTCCGTGATGGTGCTGCGCGCCACCGTCGCCGGATCTTCGAGTATGAGGCGGGCGACGGTCTGGGCGGCAGGCGTCAGGGACGGCAGCACACCGCGAACCGTGGCCACCAGAGTGTCGGCCCGCAGGCCGTTGCCGCTGTCGTCCACGGTCCCGATTATGCCGCTTGTTCCGTCATCCCGAGCTGCTGGTCAACGCAGAGTTCCGTTCGTCATGCCGGCGGGCTCCTCAGGCACGGTGACGAGGCCCAGCTCGGCCGGGGTGACGACGAGCGGATGGTCCGGGACGACTCGTACGGTGTAGCCGAAGGCGCCCGTGTGGTCGAGCGGCACGACCCCGGTGTAGTGCGCCCGTTTGTCGTCCTCCACCGACGAGAACTCCAGCTTCGCGTACGAGGGACGCACGAGCTCGTCGTGCGGCCCCACCTTGCCGTAGACGGCCTCGACCCGCACGTCACCGGGCTCCAGGTCGCCGAGCGCGATCGTGGCGTGCAGCTCGATCGACGACCCGACCTCGGGTGTGTCGCCCACACCGGACGCCTCGGCGTGCTCGACCCTGACACCGGGCCATGCCTTGGCCACGCGCAGCCGCCAGGCGGCGAAGGCCTTCGCCGGGGAGTACCCGTCGGCGGACAGCGCCCTGGCCGCGGCCGCCGCCGGGTTGTACAGGCCGACGACGTAGTCGCGCAGCATGCGCCCGGCGAGCACCTTCGGCCCGAGCGAGGCCAGCGTGTGCTTGACCATCTCCATCCACCGCCGGGGCGGCCCGTCGCCCGGCCGGTCGTAGAACCGGTCGGACACCTCGTGCTCGATCAGGTCGTAGAGCGCGGCGGCCTCCAGCTCGTCGCGGCGGTCGGTGTCGGCCACGCCGTCCGCGGTGGGGATCGCCCAGCCGTTGGAGCCGTCGTACCACTCGTCCCACCAGCCGTCGCGGATCGACAGGTTGAGGCCGCCGTTGAGCGCGGACTTCATCCCCGACGTGCCGGACGCCTCCAGCGGGCGCAGCGGGTTGTTCAGCCAGACGTCGCAGCCCTGCACCATGAGCTGCCCGAGCGCCATGTCGTAGTCGGGCAGGAAGACGATGCGGTGCCGGACCTTCTGCTGGTCGGCGAACTTGACGATCTGCTGGATGAGCTTCTTGCCGCCCTCGTCGGCCGGATGGGCCTTGCCCGCGATCACGATCTGGACCGGCTTGTCCGGGTCGAGCAGCAGCTCGGTGAGCCGGGCGGCGTCGCGCAGCATGAGCGTGAGCCGCTTGTAGGAGGGCACGCGCCGGGCGAACCCGATGGTCAGCACGTCGGGGTCGAGCGCCTCGTCGATCCAGCCCAGCTCGGCGTCGGAGGCCCCGCGTTCGCGCCACGACCGGCGCAGCCGCGCGCGGGCGCCCTCGACGAGCCGCCTGCGCAGCGTCCCCCTGATCTGCCAGATGTCGGCGTCGGAGATCTTCTGGATGCCGTCCCAGCCGCGGGCGCGTTCGATCAGCGAGGGCAGCTCGCGGTCGGCCAGCTCCATGAACTCGCGGCCCACCCAGGTGGGGGCGTGCACGCCGTTGGTGATCGAGCCGATCGGCACCTCGTCCAGGTCGAAGCCCGGCCAGAGGTCCTTGAACATCTCCCTGCTGACCTCGCCGTGCAGCTGCGACACGCCGTTGACGCGCTGGGCGAGCCGCATGCCCATGACGGCCATGTTGAAGCGGCCGGGGTCGGACTCGGCGCCCAGCGCCAGGATGCGGTCGACGGGCACGGTCGGCCAGGCGTTCGAGCCGCCGAAGTGCCGCTCGATCATCTCGACGGGGAACCGGTCGATCCCGGCGGGCACGGGCGTGTGCGTGGTGAACACCGTGCCGGCGCGCACCGCCTCCCACGCCTCGTCGAAGGAGAGCCGCGCCTCGGTCAGCTCGCGGATGCGCTCGAGGCCGAGGAAGCCGGCGTGGCCCTCGTTGGTGTGGAACACCTCGGGATCGGCATGCCCGGTGATCTCGCAGTACGCCCTGATGGCCCGCACACCGCCCACGCCCAGCAACAGCTCCTGCATGAGCCGGTGGTCGGTGCCGCCGCCGTAGAGGCGGTCGGTGACGTCGCGGGCGGCGGTGTCGTTGTCGGCCACGTCGGAGTCGAGCAGCAACAACGGCACCCGGCCCACCTGCGCCACCCACACCTGGGCGTGCAGCACGCGGTCGTCCGGCAGCCCGATGCGGATCTTGACCGGCGCGCCGCCTTCGTCCTTCAGCAGGCTGAGCGGCAGCCCGCCGGCGTCCAGCGACGGGTAGTGCTCCTGCTGCCAGCCCTCGGGCGACAACGACTGCGTGAAGTAGCCGTGGCGGTAGAGCAGGCCGACCGCCAGGATCGGCACGCCGAGGTCGCTGGCGGCCTTGAGGTGGTCTCCGGCGAGGATGCCGAGACCGCCCGAGTATTGAGGCAGGGCCGCGGCGATGCCGTACTCGGGCGAGAAGTACGCGATGGCGCGCGCGGCGTCGGGCAGCGTCTGGTACCAGCGCGGCGAGGTCATGTATTCGCGCAGGTCGTCGGCGGCGTCGGCGAGGCGGCGCAGGAAGCGGCGGTCGGCGGCCAGCTCGGACAGCCTGGCGGGGGTCACCGCGCCGAGCAGGGCGACGGGGTCGTGCCCGACCCGCTCCCAGAGCGCGGCGTCGACCTCGGAGAAGAGGTCCATCGTCTCCGGGTGCCAGCACCAGCGTAGATTGTGCACGAGCTCGCCGAGGGCGGCCAGCTCCGCGGGCAGGACGGTGCGGACGGTAAACCGGCGGATAGCTCTCACGTTTCTGCACCCTACGGGCTAGGAGGGACCTCTCAGTCCTTCACCCTCATGATGACCGTTCAAACCCCTTCCAGGAACAAGCATGAAGAGGCACCATTGGGGCAACTTTCCTCTTTGTTGGCCCTCCCACAGACACACTCGGGAGGTCTATCCACTGCTGTCCAGAAATAACGTGCAAGGATCGTTACTGCCAGGGTAGGCCGCCTCCAGCGGACCACCGGCGCGTGCATCCACGGAAAGCCTCCGGCGGCACCGAGTGTGTCGCCGCAAACCCTTGAATGCGATGATCGGACGAATTCCCATCACGGACATCTCCCCCGTCGTCGACTGCGGGCAGTGGCCCGCCAAGGCGGTCGCCGGCGAGACCTTCGAGGTCTCGGCGACCGTCTTCAGAGAAGGCCACGACGCCGTGGCCGCCGGCGTGGTGCTGACCTCGCCCGACGGTCAGCGCTGGCGGCTGAGACCGATGCGCGAGCAGGCGCCGGGCACCGACCGCTGGCGCGTGGAGGTGTGCCTGCCGGCCGAGGGCGACTGGCTGTTCCGCGTCGAGGCGTGGAGCGATCCGATCAGCACGTGGCTGCACGACGCCGAGATCAAGATCCCGCGCGGGATGGACGTCGACCTCATGTGCGAGGAGGGCGCCCGGCTGTTCGAGCGGGCCGCGCGGGCCGTACGCGTGGCCGACTGCGCGAATGACCGCCCTGCTCAGGAGGGCCAGGCCGGCGCGAACGGGCATCGCAGGCAGAACGGCAACGGCGAGAGCGCGTGCGGGCACCGCGCGGCGCTGCTGTCGATCGCCGCCACGCTGCGCGACGACAACCTCGATCCGCGGGCGCGGTTGTCGATCGCCCAGCTTCCCGAGACCGCCGCGCTGCTGCAGGCGCACCCGTTCCGCGAGCTGGTGACCAGGTCGAGGTCGCACAAGGTCAGGGTCGACCGGCGCAGGGCGCTCTACGGCTCCTGGTACGAGTTCTTCCCCAGGTCGGAGGGGGCGGTCGCTGACGAGTTCGGCGTCAGCAAGTCCGGCACCTTCCAGACCGCCGCCAAGCGGCTGCCCGCGATCGCCCGGATGGGCTTCGACATCGTCTACCTGCCGCCCATCCATCCGATCGGCACGACGTTCCGCAAGGGGCGCAACAACACGCTGAGCCCCGAGCCCGACGACCCGGGCTCGCCGTGGGCGATCGGGTCGGAGGACGGCGGCCACGACGCCGTCCATCCCGACCTCGGGACGTTGGAGGACTTCGACGAGTTCGTCGGCCGGGCCAGGGAGCTCGGCATGGAGGTGGCGCTCGACTTCGCGCTGCAGTGCTCGCCCGACCACCCCTGGGTGAAGGAACACCCGGAGTGGTTCACGATCAGGGCGGACGGGTCGATCGCGTACGCCGAGAACCCGCCGAAGAAATATCAGGACATCTACCCGATCAACTTCGACAAGGACCCGGAGGGCATCTACGCCGAGGTCAAGCGGGTGCTGATGCACTGGATGCGCCACGGCGTGCGGATCTTCCGGGTGGACAACCCGCACACCAAGCCGGTGGTGTTCTGGGAGCGGATGCTGGCCGACATCCACACGACCGATCCCGACGTGATCTTCCTGTCGGAGGCGTTCACCCGTCCTGCCATGATGCGCGCGCTGGCCAAGACGGGCTTCCACCAGTCGTACACGTACTACACGTGGAAGAACTCCAAGTACGACGTGGAGAGCTACCTGTCGGAGCTGGCCCACGAGACCTCGCACTATCTGCGGCCGAACCTGTTCGTCAACACGCCGGACATCCTGCACGAATATCTGCAGCACGGCGGCATGCCGGCGTTCAAGATCAGGGCGGTGCTGGCCGCGCTGGCATCGCCGGCCTGGGGGGTCTACTCCGGGTATGAACTGGGGGAGAACGTACCGGTACGCCCGGGTAGCGAAGAATACCTGGATAGCGAAAAATATCAGTACAAGCCTCGCGATTGGGTAACAGCCGAACGCGAGGGGCGTAGTCTGGCTCCCTTCATCACTCACCTGAATTTGTTCAGAAGAGCGCATCCGGCACTGCAGGAATTGCGTAACCTACGGTTCCACAGGGTCGATCAACCGGACATCGTTTGCTTCTCGAAACGGCTACCGGGCGCCTATGACACGGCCACACGAAGGCACGGGCTGGGCGACGTCGTACTGGCGGTCATCAACTTGGATCCACACCACACCCACGAGGCCACCGTAGATCTCGACCTGCCCGCCATCGGTCTCGACTGGAACGCGGAGTTCGTCGTCGACGACGAGTTGTCGGGCGAGTCGTACCGCTGGAGACAGAGCAACTATGTACGCCTCGACCCCCACATCCAGCCTGCCCATATTCTCACCGTACGAGCCGCGCCACGGTAGAACTGAATTCAGCGGGGAGTCTTCAACGTGTGTGACAGCGCCTCCCTCATGAGCACCCTGCGAGGCGGCTCATGAGCATCACACCCATTCCCAACACCTTTGACGAAGAGAAGCCGCGCGACCCCTACTGGTACAAGCGCGCGGTCTTCTACGAGGTCCTCATCAGGGGCTTCGCCGACTCCAACGGCGACGGGACCGGCGACATCCGCGGTCTCATCAGCCGCCTCGACTATCTGCAGTGGCTCGGCGTCGACTGTCTGTGGCTGCTGCCGCTCTACGAGTCGCCGCTGCGTGACGGCGGCTACGACATCGCCGACTTCATGAAGATCCTGCCCGAGTTCGGGGATCTGGGTGACTTCGTGAAGCTTGTGGACGAGGCACACAAACGCGGCATGCGCGTCATCGCCGACCTCGTCATGAACCACACCAGCGACGCCCACCCCTGGTTCCAGGCGTCGCGGCACGACCCCGAGGGCCCGTTCGGCGACTTCTACGTGTGGTCCGACACCGACGAGAAGTACCAGGACGCCCGGATCATCTTCATCGACACCGAGACGTCCAACTGGACCTACGACCCCGTGCGCGGCCAGTACTACTGGCACCGGTTCTTCCACCACCAGCCCGACCTCAACTACGAGAACCCGGCCGTGCAGGACGCGATGCTGGAGGTGCTGCGGTTCTGGCTGGACCTGGGCATCGACGGGTTCCGGCTGGACGCGGTTCCGTACCTCTTCGAGGAGGAGAACACCAACTGCGAGAACCTGCCGAGGACCCACCAGTACCTCAAGCGGATCAGGTCGGAGGTCGACCGCCTCTTCCCCGACCGGGTGCTGCTCGCCGAGGCCAACCAGTGGCCGTCGGACGTCGTGGAGTATTTCGGCGACTCAGTGGGCGGCGGGGACGAATGTCACATGGCCTTCCACTTCCCGTTGATGCCGCGAATCTTCATGGCCGTACGCAGGGAATCGCGCTACCCGATCTCCGAAATTTTGGCCCAAACACCCAAAATTCCGGAGAATTGCCAATGGGGCATCTTCCTCCGCAACCATGACGAGCTCACGCTCGAAATGGTCACGGACGAGGAACGCGACTACATGTACACCGAATACGCCAAAGATCCTCGCATGCGGGCAAATGTCGGCATTCGTCGCCGTCTGGCTCCCCTGCTGGAGAACGACCGCAACCAGATCGAGTTGTTCACCGCGCTGCTCCTGTCGTTGCCGGGCTCCCCGGTGCTCTACTACGGCGACGAGATCGGCATGGGCGACAACATCTGGCTCGGCGACCGCGACGGCGTGCGCACCCCCATGCAGTGGGACCCCGACCGCAACGCCGGCTTCTCCGACTGCGACCCCGGGCGGCTCTACCTGCCGGTCATCATGGACCCGATCTACGGCTACCAGGCCATCAACGTCGAGGCCCAGCAGAAGAACGCCGGCTCGCTGCTGCACTGGACCAAGCGCATGATCGAGATCCGCAAGCGGCACCCGGTCTTCGGCCTGGGCGGCTACGCCGAGCTCAACTCCTCCAACCCCAGCGTGCTGGCGTTCGTGCGCGAGCTGGGCGACGACCGCATGTTGTGCGTGAACAACCTGTCGCGCTTCCCGCAGCCGGTCGAGCTCGACCTGCGCAGGTTCGTCGGCGTCGCTCCCGTGGAGACGATGGGCGGGGTCCCATTCCCGGCAATTGGCGAACTTCCGTATCTTTTGACGCTTCCCGGGCATGGGTTCTACTGGTTCACGCTCCCGCCGGCCGTCATCCAGGAGGAGTAGGACGTGCTTGACGAGCTCCTTGCCACATGGATCGGCCGCCAGCGTTGGTTCGGTGGCAAGGGGCGCCCGATCGACGCTCTGTCGATCGACTCGGACGTCGAGCTGACCCCCGGGCTCCGGCATCTGATCGTCGCCGTCTGGCAGGAGGGCTCGCGCGACCGCTACCAGGTGCTGCTCGGGGAGCGCCCCTCGCTCCCCGACCGGCTGGCCCACGCGCTGATCGGCACGGCCGGCGACGTGCACCTCTACGACGCCGTACACGACTCCGAGCGCACCGGCTGGCTGCTCGACGGGATGGCCCGCGGCGAGGACCGCAGCGGCCTGCGCATGCGCCACGTCCCCGGCGCCGCCATCGACACCGAACCGCGCAGCGTGGTCCTGAGCGCCGAGCAGTCCAACACCTCACTGGTGTACGGCGACGCCTACATCTGCAAGCTGTTCCGCCGGCTCATCCCCGGCGTCAACCCCGAACTGGAGATCGTCACCGCGCTCGCCGCCAGGGACGCGCCGCACATCGCGCAGCCGTACGGGTGGATCGAGACCGACCTCGACGGCACCGGCACCACGCTCGCGTTCATGCAGGAGTTCCTGTCCACCGCGAACGACGGCTGGGACCTCGCCCTGGCCAGCGTGCGCGACCTTTACGCCTCGCTGCCCGAGATCCCCGCCTCCGAGGTCGGAGGGGACTTCGCGGCCGAGTCGCTGCGGCTCGGCGCGGCCACCGCTCGCGTGCACCGCGAGCTGGCCGCCGCCTTCCCCACGGACGTCATCGAGACGCACGAGGTCAAGCGCATGGCCGAGGGCTTCAGACGCCGGCTCGGCCGCGCGGTGGCCGAGGTGCCCGCGTTGCGCCCCCACGTACCCGGCATCGAACACGCCTATCACCAGGTGGAGCTGCTCACTAGCGAGGTGCCCGTGCAGCGGGTTCACGGCGACTACCACCTCGGCCAGGTGATGCGTACCACGACGGACTGGGTGGTGCTGGACTTCGAGGGCGAGCCGGGCCAGCCGCTGGCCGAGCGCAGGGCGCTGTCGTCGCCGCTGCGCGACGTGGCGGGCATGCTGCGCTCGTTCGACTACGCGGCCAGGCACCTGCTGGCCGGCCACTCCGAGGTCGACGACCTGGAGCCGCGGGCGCAGGAGTGGGCCGACCGCAACCGGGCCGCGTTCCTCGACGGATACACCGAGGGCGGCGGCGTGATCACCCGCGGGGACGCCGTGCTGCTGCGGGCGTTCGAGTTGTCGAAGGCCGTGTACGAGGTCGTCTACGAGGCCCGCAACCGGCCCACGTGGCTGCCGATCCCCCTGGCCGCCTTCCGCCCCCGCCGGCGCTCTGACCGGTAAGCCCGGCGAAACCCAGCGGTCACCGCACTAGTTCCGACCGGGCATCATCGACATCAGCAGCCCGTGGGTCCCGTCGTCGGCGGCGGCCACAAGCCCACGGCCTGCCTCGATCGGGGCACCGTCGATTCCGGTGACGACGCAGCCGGCAGCCCGGCACAAAGCGATGCCGGCCGCGAAGTGCACACTCCTGGACAGATCGCCGCCATCGGTGACGTACGCGGCGCGCTTGCCGGCAGCGACCCAGGCCAGCGCCAGGCTCGTGGACACGACCCGAGGCCGGAAATGTGCGACGAATCCAGGGTGTGCCAGCAGATCCACGGCCCGAAATGCGGGCGCACCCGGGAACGGCGGATCCAGGTTGACGTCCACCAACCGGGTAACGGGCGAGGGCTTCAGCAGTGCGTCGGTCCCGCCATGCCGCACCCAGGCGGTCTCCCCGTCGGTGAAGAAGATGTCGCCGCTGAACGGGTCGGCCACCGCCGCCGCCCCATCACGCAGCGCCACGTTGACGGCCACCAGCATGGTGCCGGCGGCGTAGTTCAGCGTGCCGCACAGGGGGTCCACCAACCACTGGCGCACAGCGCCGGCGGCGCCCTGCTGCCCGCCTTCCTCGCCGACCACCCGTCATCGGGCCGTGCGGCGCGAATGACGCCAAGGATCGTCTTCTCAGCCTCCACATCGGCAGCGGTGGCGAAGTCCCCGGCACCCTTGTCGATGCGGTTGAGCAGCCGGCCGTACATGTTGCGGACGACGTCCGCGCCGGCCCGCGCCCCGGCTATCGCGACCGCGGCATCGTCGGGACCGGCAGAGGAGTTGATCACGCCGTGCAGACTATCGAGGCTGGGAAGGCGTGCCGACGAACGGATGCACGCGACATGGGAGGCCTTCCTGCCCACCGGCATCCCCGACCGGCCGGCCACACATGAGAACACCGGGCCGGCCGACCACGAAGACCCGGTGAACGTCCGGCAGATGTCCTGTCAATGTCCTTCCCTGCCCGGCCTGGCTTCACGAGAATCTTGCACCACTATGAGCTGGGCATGCGCCCAACGGCGGCAAGTAATCTCCGAGCTCGGAATCCAGGAAAGAGGAATTTCGTGAGACCTTTTATAGCAACGCTCACGGGCATCGCCACGACGGCGGTCCTCCTGGCGGTCACGACGCCCAGCGCGAACGCTGCGACGTACGCTCTGCTGGCGCAAAGCAGCAAAGGTGGTGTCACCGCCAAGCTCTGGCGCAACAAGCAGACAGGGAGGGTCCACGCGAACGCTGTGAACGTGAGGCCAGGAGAGATGGCCAGACTGGACCTCTACCAGGGCCTCACACGGGAGAAGGCCATTCTCCAGCCGGGCAAGGGCAACAGGGTCAACACCCGGTCGCGGCCCGTCCATCCGCCGCAGAAATGGTCGGCCTGCGCGGGTTCCCCCGCTGGAGGGTCGCGTTTCGTGTGCACGCGGTACGTCCACATCGGCCGCTGACCGCCTTTCGACGAGCCTTCCCGCAAGAGGTCATGACCCGCGTACGCTCGTTGAGCCGTACGCGGGTTTCCGCTGCCCCCGCCAGCGGGCTTCGCGGTGACCGACCGTCCCTCTCTTGACATCCTCCCGGCCCTGCAAGGACCGGGATTCCAGCCGTCGCCGACTGGCCTTCCTGCTTCACCGCCGGTCGCCCGCTCGGGAAAGGGAACTCTCGTTGAGGTCTTACACCAGCTCCACAGGCGTTTCACCTCTCCGCAAGCCCTGCGGCGAGGGTGCTTCTGATCGTTCGTCCGGTGGCTTGGTCATCACCACCGTCGAACACACTACCGAACCGTGCGATGTCGTGCGGCGTTGTGACGCCGGTTCGCCTGGCGGCGAATCGGCTACCCCTGTCCTGCTCCGCAGGGGCCCGATTCCTCCCCCGTCTGAAGGCGGGGGTTTCCTCGGAGGTATCTGGTGAGATCACCCAACGTGATCAACCGACCACCCTGGCGCGGAACACTACGAAGACCTGGTTAAGAACGGAAAAAGGATCCCCGATCGTCCCGTGGGCGGACCCGGATTTTGCACTTTCGGTGATTGTCTCGGTGATAGCGGGCAGTGCCTGGGATGGACGGTCATCATGGGGCAAGGTGGGGAGTATGCCGATGAGGACAGAGCTCGACCGCCTGGCGGGTGGGGCGCACCACGACCCGCACTCCGTGCTGGGAGCCCATCCCGTGGCGGGCGGCGTGGTCTTCCGCGCGCTGCGGCCACTGGCCGAGCGGGTCGCGGTGGTGCTCGACGACGGTACGAGCCACGGCATGAAGCACCAGGCCCACGGCGTGTTCGAGGTCACCGTCCCCGGCCTCGACAAGGTGCCCGGTTACGCGCTGAGTGTCAAGTACGCGGGCGCGGAGCCGTACCTGATGCGTGACCCCTACCGGCACTGGCCCACGCTGGGCGAGGTGGACCTGCACCTCATCGGCGAGGGGCGGCACGAGCGGCTCTGGGAGGTGCTCGGCGCCCGCGTGATGGAGCACGAGGACGTCGAGGGCACGGCGTTCGCCGTCTGGGCGCCCAACGCGCGCGGCATCAGGGTCGTCGGCGACTTCAACCACTGGGACGGCACCGCCTACCCCATGCGCTCGCTGGGGCGATCGGGGGTGTGGGAGCTGTTCGTTCCCGGGCTGGGCGTGGGCGAGCGGTACAAGTACCAGATCCTCGGCGCCGACGGAATGTGGCGCGACAAGGCCGACCCGATGGCCAGGCGGACCGAGGTGCCGCCGATGACGGCGTCCGTGGTGGACAGGTCCGAGCACGTCTGGGAGGACGGCACATGGATGGCCGAGCGGCGCGAGACGCAGCCGCAGCACGGCCCCATGAGCATCTACGAGGTGCACCTGGGTTCGTGGCGGCCCGGGCTGTCGTACACCGAGCTGGCCGAGCAGCTCTCCACGTACGTGTCCGACCTGGGCTTCACGCACGTGGAGCTGCTGCCGGTGGCCGAGCACCCGTTCGGCGGGTCCTGGGGTTACCAGGTGACGTCCTACTACGCGCCGACGGCCAGGTTCGGCACGCCTGACGATTTCCGCACGTTCGTGGACCTGTTGCACCAGCGCGGCGTCGGGGTGCTGCTCGACTGGGTGCCGGCCCACTTCCCCATGGACGACTGGGCGCTCGCGCGCTTCGACGGCACGCCGCTGTACGAGCACGCCGACCCGGCGAGGGGCGAGCACCCCGACTGGGGCACGTACGTGTTCGACTTCGGCCGCAGGGAGGTCAGGAACTTCCTCGTGGCCAACGCCCTCTACTGGCTGAAGGAGTTCCACATCGACGGGCTGCGGGTGGACGCGGTCGCGTCGATGCTCTACCTCGACTACTCGCGGCGCGAGGGCGAGTGGACGCCCAACGTCTACGGCGGCAGGGAGAACCTCGACGCGGTGGAGTTCCTCAAGGAGATGAACTCCGTGTGCTACCGCGAGGCGCCCGGCATCTCGACCGTGGCCGAGGAGTCGACGGCCTGGCCGGGGGTCTCGCGCCCGGTGCACCTGGGCGGGCTCGGCTTCGGGTTCAAGTGGAACATGGGCTGGATGCACGACACGCTGGAATACCTGCGCCACGAGCCGATCTTCCGCCAGTACCACCACCACAAGATGACGTTCTCGCTGCTGTACGCGTACTCGGAGAACTACGTGCTGCCGCTGTCGCACGACGAGGTCGTGCACGGCAAGGGTTCGCTGCTGGGCAAGATGCCCGGCGACGAGTGGCAGCGGTTCGCGCAGGTACGGGCGCTGCTGGCGTTCATGTGGGCCCATCCGGGCAAGCAGCTGCTGTTCATGGGGGGCGAGTTCGGCCTGGGTTCTGAGTGGTCGGAGGAGCGCGGCCTCGACTGGTGGGTGCTGGAGTTCGACGGGCACCAGGGCGTGCAGCGGCTCGTACGCGACCTCAACCGCGTCTACAAGGAGAGCCCCGCGCTGTGGCAGCAGGACCACACGCCCGAGGGGTTCCGGTGGATCGACGCCGACGACGCTTCCGGCAACACGTTCTCGTTCGTCCGTTACGGGACCGACGGGTCGGCGGTGGCGTGCGTGGTCAACTTCAGTGGCGGGCCGCACGAGAGCTACCGGCTCGGGCTTCCGTACGGCGGCCCGTGGACGGAGATCGTCAACACCGACGCCTACGACTACTGGGGCAGCGGCGTGGGCAACATGGGCTTGGTGGAGGCGGGCGACGAACCGTGGCACGGGCTGCCGCACTCGGCGACGCTGCGGGTGCCGCCGCTCGGCGCGGTCTGGCTCAGGCACGAGGCGCCGGCGACTGACCGGCAACCGGACGGCGACTGATCGGTGAATGATCGGCGGCTGACCGGTGACTTGACGGCGGCTGATCGGCGGACGCTGAAAGTTCCGTGAGAATGCGGGCGGGAGCCCTGGGCGTGTCGGGCAAATCGCCCTAAACTCCGAGATCATCCCCTCTCGGAGGACGCGTGCGACTTCGCCCCCTGATCGTGTGCACGATCGCCCTGGCCCTGCTGCCGCTGTCGGGCCCGGCCCATGCCGACGGTCCGACGCCCACCCCGCCGCCCGCCGCGACGGAGTCCCATGCGCCCCCGGCGACCGAGCCCTCCACCGGGCCCCCCACCGGGCAGCCCGCCGAGCCTCCGGCCGAGCCGCCCGCCGAGTCTCCAGCCGAGCCCCCCGCTGAGCCGCCCGCTGAATCGCAGCCTCCCGCGGAGACCGAGACCCCGCCCGAGGAGAAGGTCGAGGAGGGCTTAGGCGTCGACGGTGGCACCGCGCGGGCCATCGTCGAGCTGACCGGCCCCGCGGAGAACGCTCCCGTCGCGGCCCAGGCCGCCGCCGAAAGCGTGGACGTGGTGCTGCAGCCGCAGAGCCAGGCGTTCATGGTCGTGAAGGGCACCGCCGAGGAACTGGCCAGGCTGGCCGAGGACCCGCGGGTCGCCTCCATCCGCCGCGACAGGACGTACACACCGACCCAGGCCGGCTCGAACCTCGCGCTGATCGGCGCCGACCAGGCGCACGCCAAGGGCTTCACCGGCGCCGGCCAGGCGGTGGCGGTGCTCGACACCGGCATCGACCCCGACCACCCCTGGTACAACGGCCGCGTCGTGGCCGAGGCCTGCTTCTCCGCCGTCGAACCCGGCGTCGAGTCGCTCTGCCCGAACGGCCAGACGCAGCAGTCCGGGACCGGCGCGGCCGACGCGACCACCGAGAAGTGCCTGTCGGGCGGCGTCAACCTGTGCGACCACGGCACCCACGTCGCAGGCATCGCGGCCGGCAGCGGCGGTGTGGCGCCCGGGGCGGGCATCGTGGCGGTGCAGGTGTTCAGCCGGGTCAACGACGAGAACCTCTGCGGCGAGCCGTCGTGCCTGCTGGCCTACGAGTCGTCGCTGCTGCAGGCCATGGACTACGTGGCCGGGCTGAGCCAGCCGGTCGCGGCGGTGAACCTGAGCCTCGGCGGGATGTTGTACGACAACGAGTGCGACACCTCCGAGGAAGGGGCCGTCTTCAAGCCGAAGATCGACGCGCTGCTGGCCAAGGGCACCGCGACCGTGGTGGCCGCGGGCAACGAGTACTACGAGGGGGCCTCGTACCCGGCCTGCATCTCCAGCGCCGTGGCCGTGGGCGCGAACGACGGCGGCGACGCCATCGCCGACTTCTCCAACCGCGGCGCCGTGCTCGACCTGTTCGCGCCGGGCGTGGACATCGAGTCGTCGGTGCCGGACAACGCGACCACCGTCTACAGCGGCACCTCCATGGCCACCCCGCACGTGGCCGGCGCGCTCGCGCTGATGAAGGCGGCCTCCCCGCAGACGCCGATGGCCGAACTGATCGACAAGCTGAAGACGACCGGCAGGCCGTACGTGTACGACGCCAACGGCACGCAGGTCACCACGCCGCGCCTCGACCTGGCGGCGGCCCTGGCCGGCGCCGCGCCGCAGCCTCCGATCTCGCAGACCCCGGTGGCGCCGCCCGAGACCGACCCTCAGCCCGATCCGGGTGACGGCAGTGGCCCCTCCCCCGAGCCGGACGTCCCCGCCGACCCGGGTCCGGAGCCGACGTCGTCCGCCTCGCCGGTGCCGCTGCCCACCGTGACGGTCACGGTGACGGTCACCGCGAGCCCCGTCGTGAAACCGGCGAGCACGGTCTGCACGCGGGGCAGGACGGCCAAGAAGCTGACGGCCAAGAAGTGGGCCGTGGAGATCCACCGCAGCAGCGGAAAGATCCCCGACGACACGCTCACCTGCTACCTGAAGCTGATCGGCAAGTCGAGCAAGGTGTTCCCCGAGCTGACGAAGGCGTCTTCGCTGGGCAAGGCGTACCGGGTGCTGAAGAACACCCGCACGGGCAAGGCCAGGCTGGACGGCGCGCTGCTGACGGCCTGGCTGAACTGGGCGCACGGCACGAACGGCACCACGACGCTGGCCGCCGCCGAGAAGGTGCGGCTCAGCAAGAAGCCGTCCGCGTCGGCGCTGAAGAAGGCGACGAAGAAGGTCGTCAGGTCGACGAGGTGACCAGAGGGAGAGGCCGGTCTCATCCGACCGGCCTCTCCCTCTGGTCGCCCTGAGGCAAAAACGTCTCCAAGGTCGCGGTGCTCGCTTTCATCTCCCACATCACCCTTGTGGCAAGGGGGATGTATGCGGCAGTACGCGGGCCAGGAGCGGAACGCTCCCGCCTCAAGGACGAACCGACCTTCGGAGGACCATGTGAGGCTACGGTCTCTGCCGGCCTGCGCGAGCGCGCCGGCCGTGTTGTGCGCCGTGTTGTGCGCCGTGTTGTGCGCCGTGCTGTTCGCGGCGCCGCCGCTGCGCGCCGACACGAAAGACACCGGCGATCCCGTCATCAGCCCCGCGCTCGTCGCGGAGATCAAGGCGAAGACCCGGGTTCGCTCCATCATCCAGCTCAAGCCCGGCCAGAACGCCCAGGTCGTCGCCAAGGAGCTCGAACAGGCCTCGGAGGGCAGCCGGGTCCTGGAGGCGGCCTCGTCGTCGCGCTTCTTCGTCGCCGAGGTGGACCAGCGTACGCTGGCCAAGCTCAGGAAGGACGACAGGATCCAGTCCGTCTACAAGGACGAACTGCGCCATCCCACGCTGGACGCCAGCACCGCCCTGATCCGCTCGGACCGGGCGAACACCGCCGGCTGGACCGGGAGGGGCACGACGGTCGCCGTGCTCGACACGGGCATCGACCGGGACCATCCGTTCTTCCGCGGCCGGCTGGTGGACGAGGCGTGCTTCTCCTCCTCCGACGCCAATGACGGCACCGTCTCGCTCTGCCCGAACAGCCAGCCGAGCCAGACAGGGCCGGGCTCGGCGGACGCCGAGACCGCCCAGTGCCTGGTCAACGGGGCGAACGCCTGCTCGCACGGCACACACGTGGCCGGCATCGCGGCGGGCGCGGTGACCGCGGGGGCGCCGTCCAACGGCGTCGCCCCCGGGGCGCGCATCCTGGCCATCCAGGTCTTCAGCCGCGTGGACAACCCCCTGACCTGCGGGTCGGGCGGCGGCAGCGCCCCCTGTTTCCTCAGCTACACCTCGGACCAGAAGCTGGCGCTCGAATACGTGGCCCGGGTCGCGAGGGCCAACAACGTCGCCGCGGTGAACCTGAGCCTGGCCGGCGGGGGCCTGTTCACCGAGGCGTGCGACGCCGACCCCGCAGCCGCGGGGGTCAAGCCGGAGTTCGACGCGCTCGTGGCGCTGGGCGTGGCGCCGGTGGTGGCGTCGGGCAACAGCGGCTCCCCGACCAGTGTCTCCTCCCCCGCCTGCATCTCCACAGCCGTCGCGGTGGGCGCGATCGACGACAACGACGTCCCCGCGGCCTTCAGCAACCGGGGGGCCTTGCTGGACCTGTTCGCGCCGGGGGTGGACATCAACTCCTCGGTGCCCGACGACACCTACGCCGAGCTGAGCGGCACCTCGATGGCCGCCCCCCACGTGGCCGGCATGTTCGCGCTGATGAAGCAGGCGTACGCGAACAACACCGTCGCGCAGAGCCTGCAGCGGCTGAAGAGCACGGGCACACCCATCCGGTACGACGCCGGAGGCACCTCGACGGTCACCGCCAGGATCGACGCGGAACGGGCCACCCCTGCCGCACGTGTCTGAGCGGGCGTCACGGCCGGAGTCCGAGGCTCCGGCCGCGCCGGTCATCATCGAACAGAACAGAACAAGAACCGATAACAGAACTCATTCGCCCTTCTGACAACACTTGTCCGATTACTACACTTCCGGTGAGAAATGCCCCCTGAACCACCGGAGGATCAGTTGAGACTCTCGTCTCTGCTGGCCGGCGCGATCGCCTTAGCCGCCACCTCGGCCGCGCTCGTCGCCACACCCGCGCTCGCCGACCCCGAAACCAAGATCGACCCTGCGATCACGGCGAGCGGCGAACACCGCGCCATCGTCCGCGTACAGCAGCCCGCCATGGTGAAGTCCGTGCAGTCCAGAGCGGAAGGGATCAAGCGGGACAAGAAGAACGTCCTCGCGAAGCCGCCCGCCAAAGTGGCCGATGCCCTCGACTTCTTCGTCTACCGCGGCACCCGCGCGGAACTGGAGAAGCTGGCCGAGCAGTCAGGGGTCGTCTCGATCCGCAAGGACAAGCTCAACGAACCCTCGCTGGTGGAGAGCGTCCCCCTGATCGGCGCCGACCAGGCGCACGACAGCGGCGTGGACGGCAAGGGCACGGCCGTCGCGATCCTCGACTCCGGCATCGACACCGACCACCCGGCCTTCGGCAGGCGCATCGTCGCCGAGGCGTGCTTCTCGGCCGCCGACCCCGCCGACGGCTCCACGCCGCTGTGCCCGAACGGCAGCGAGTTCGACATCGGCGACGGCGCCGCCGACGCCGAGAGCACGGCCTGCATGAAGGACGCCCCGCAACCGCAGTACGGCCTGTGCTACCACGGCACGCACGTCGCCGGCATCGCCGCCGGGCAGCGGACCGCCGAGTTCGCCGCCGACGGCGTCGCCCCCAAGGCGCGCATCGTGCCGGTGCAGGTGTTCAGCCGCTTCGAGAACTCGTCGTACTGCTCGGGCCGGCCTGTCTGCATCCTGGCCTACGACTCGTCCATCCTGACCGGCATGACGTACGTCGGCCTGCTGACCGACACGTACAACGTCGCCTCCGTCAACCTCAGCCTGGGCGGCGGCGAGTACACCACCGCCTGCGACACGGGCGACGGAGCCGACTTCAAGGCCGAGGTGGACAGTCTCCTCACCAAGGGCGTGGCCACGGTGGTCGCCTCCGGCAACGCCGGCCTCGACGCCTCCGTGTCATGGCCGGCGTGCGTCTCGAACACCGTCGCCGTCGGCGCCACGGACAAGCAGGACGCCGTCGCCGCCTTCTCCAACCGGGGCACGCTGATCGACGTCTACGCGCCGGGCGTGTCCATCACGGGGGCGATCGCCGGGAACACGTACGCGACGCTCAACGGCACCTCGATGGCCGCTCCGCACGTGGCGGGCGCCTTCGCGCTGCTGCACCAGCAGCGCCGCGACGCCCCGGTGGACGGGCTGCTCGCGACGCTGAAGAACACCGGCAAGCCGATCACGTACGACAGCGGGGGCACGAAGGTCACCACGCCCCGCATCGACGTGTGGGCCGCCCTGCGCGCCCGCTGATCGCTGGCGGGTGGGTGCGCGTCTCCCGCCAGCCACCCGCCACTCCGCCCCTCCTGCCCGCCTTCTGGGGCTCCCGGGTCCCGGCGGACCGTCTACCAGCAGGACGCCGAGCTCAGCCCGCAGCAGGCCGTCAGAGACATCCGGGAGATGTGCCGCCTGAAGTGGCTCGCCCCTGAGGGCCGGGCGAGAGGACGCTATTACGTCGCCGGCGTTGCCATGCGCCCGGTGCTGGACTCCCTCCGGGCATCCACCCACCCCTACGCCGAGCCCTACGGATCCCGCAGCCGGCTCCGTCCCCGCTCCCAGTAGCGGAGGGAAGGTGAGAGCGATCTGATAGCGGCCTCTGGTGTGCTGTCCGGACGTCGGCTCCCTACGGAGTACGCGACGGCAAGGACACGGGGAGGCAACCATCACCAGAACCGGACGGCCGGCTGCGCGCGATCAGCAGCCCAGGCCCTTGAGAAGTTGATCGAGCCTGGCGTAGTTGGGGTCAGCCGGTCCGATGAGTTCGCGCGCCTCCTCCCATGAGGCGCGCGCGGCATCCGGGCGGCCCATCGCGGCCTGGATCTCGCCCCGGGTCGTCAACGACTCGACCTGACCGCTCACGTCGGCCAGCCGCAGCGACATCGTCAGCGCCTTCTCACAGTGGTCCAGGGCCGTCGCATAGTCGGCGGTCCCTTGGCAGGCCGCGGCGAGGTTGGTCAACGCGCAGGCCTCCTGCAGCTCAAGGCCGTGCTCCTGGTAGATCTCCAGCGCCTCGCGGGTGGTGCCCAGGGCTTCGGCGCAGCGCCCCGCCACGATCTGGGTGGCGCCGTAGTTGAGCAGGGCGTGGGCCCGGACCACCGCGTAGGGCTCGGACCGGGCGGCTGTCTCGGCCTTGCGGTGGTAGGCGAGCGCGCGGTCGTAGTCCTCGGCCCGCTGCCAGACCAGCCCGAGCACGCTGAGTGCCCGGGAGATCTTCGCGGGGTCGCCGAGCCGCTCGGCGTTGCGCAGGGCCGCTCTCAGCGTCGCGTCGGCGTCTTCGTACGCGCCGGTGATGGAGTAGGCGCCCCCGAGCGCGAACGCGGCCTGGTATCCGGCCAGCGGATCGCCGAGTTTCTCCGCGCACTCCAGTCCTGCCCGGCCGGCCGTCAGCCAGTCGGCGTGATAACGCGCCCGGTCGAGGAAGTCCCGCATCTCGACGATCAGCTGCCAGCCGTGGTCGAGCAGGCCGTGGTCGGCGGCGGCGACGACGGCGGCGACCAGCGTGCTGCGTTCGGTCTCGAACCATTCGGACGCCGCACCGCTGCAGGGAAGGTCGGGCAGCGGGACCGCGGTCTCGCCGATGCCGCGGCCGAGCGAGATCGGGCGTGAGAAGCCGAGCGCGACGCGCGCCTGTCTGGCCGCCCGCACATACCAGTCGAGGATCCGGCGCAACGCCGCCGCGCCCGCTTCCGGCCGGTCGGCGGCCAGCCGCTCCCCGGCGTATTCCCTGAGCAGGTCGTGCAGCCGGTAGCGCCCCGGCCGGTGCCTTTCCAGCAGGTGCACGGCGGCCAGCCGGTCGAGCAGGTCGCGCGCCGTGGCCGGCGCGACGTCCAGCGACGCGGCCGCGCCCGGCAGCCCGATGTCACTGCCGGGGTAGCAGCCGAGGTGGGAGAAGGCACGGGCCAGGTCCGGCGGAAGCAGGTCGTACGACCATGAGAACACCGTACGCAGGTCGGCTCCCGGATCGCTGTCGGCCAGGGCGTCCAGCGGGCTGTGACGCTGCCTCAGGTCGTCGACCAGGTCGGCGAGGGAACGGTCGGGATACTGGGAGCCCAGCTCGGCCGCGATGCGCAGGGCCAGCGGCAGGCGTCCGCACAGCCGGGCCAGCTCGGCCAGCGCGTCGGGCTCCGCCTCGGCCCTGTGCCGCGGGATCGCCGTCGTCAGCAACGTCAGGGCGTCGTCGTCGGGCAGCTCGCGCAGCGCCAGGCGGTGCGCCCCGTCGCGTGCGGCCAGGCCGCGCAGGTCGCTCCTGCTGGTGACGATGACGAAGCAGTCGGATCCCGGCAGCAGCGGCCTGACGTGTTCGGCGTCGTGGGCGTTGTCGAGGAGGAGCAACATCCGGCGGCCGGCGAGCAGGGTGCGCAGCAGCGCCGCGGCCTCGCCCGCGTCGTTGGGGACGCGGTCGGGTGGCGTGCCGATCGAGCGCAGCAGCCGCCCGAGCGCCGCCTCCGCGGTGACCGGCCGGCCGGGGCCGTAGCCGTGCAGGTCGAGGTAGAGCTGCCCGTCGGGGAAGCGGTCCTGCCTGAGCCTGGCCCAGTGCACCGCGAGCGCCGACTTGCCCGCGCCGCCGACGCCGTGGATCGCCACCAGGGCGAGCCCGCTGCCGGACCAGCGGCCGAGCTTCTCGTCGAGCGCGCCGAGCTCGGCCGTCCGGCCGGCGAAGCCCGCCGGCGCCGGCGGCAACTGCCGCGGCGTCACCCGTTCCGGCTCGGCCTCTCCGTCCAGCAACTGCCGGTGCAGGCGTCGCAGGGGCGCCGACGGGTCCGCGCCGAGCGTGTCGGCGAGGATCTTCCGTACGGACTCGTACGCCTCCAGCGCCTCCGCCTGCCGCCGGTCCGCGATCAGCACGGTCAGCAGCCGTTCCCACAGCGGTTCGCGTACCGGGAAGCGTGAGGTCAGCACGCGCAACTCGGCGATCAGCGTGCTCGGCGCGCGGTCGCCGAGCGCCAGGTCGAGGTCGATGCGCCGTTCGACAGCCGCGAGGTAACGCTCGGTCAGCGCGGGCGCGTGGTCACGCTGGAGCGAGTCGGACGCGACGTCGGCGAGCGGCTCGCCCCGCCACAACTCCAGTGCGGCCCGCAGCAGCTCGCGGGCGCGCGCCGGCTCGTCGTCCGCGGCCCGCTCCGCGTCGCGGACGAGCCCGTCGAACCGCGCCGCGTCCACCTGGCCGGGGCCGACGTCCAGCAGGTATCCGTCGACGACGTTGCGCACCAGCCCGCCCAGCTCCGGCCCGAGCAGCCGCCGGAGCCGGTGCACGTTGTTCTGCACGGCCTCCCGGGGGCTCGACGGCAGGTCAGCGCCCCAGATCCGCTCGGTCAGTACTTCGACGGACACGACGCGCCCCGGCTGCAGGGCGAGGCTCGCCAGCAGAGCACGCTGCCGTTTCGAGGCGATCTGCACCGTACGGTCCGGCAGCCGCACTTCGAACGGTCCGAGCAGACGGATCGACACCTCGGGCACCCCGCCGCGCTCCTTTCGCTTGACCGGCACTTATGTCGAAGCTATCGCGGAAGCCGGCGGGGTGCCCGAGGTGTCGATCCGTCTGCTCGGACCG
>NZ_SMLD01000142.1:0-24337 GCF_004352805.1 Nonomuraea mesophila | reverse complement strand
CGCCCGGCCCACCCTGCGTGAGCACGTAGACGAGGCCGAACTGGTTGATGTTCCACACGAAGTCGAGTGACGTGATCGCCACGATCACGGGTCTCAGCTGCGGCAGCGTGATGTTCCAGAAGCGCCGCCAGCGGCCCGCGCCGTCCATCTCGCCGGCTTCGTAGAGCTCCTTGGGCACGTTCTGCAGGCCGGCCAGCAACACGATCGTGGTCTGCGGCATGCCGGTCCACACGCCGACCACGATGATCGCGGGCAGCGCGAGCGAGAAGTCGGCCAGCCAGTTGACCTCCGTGCCGAGCAGGTCGTTCAGTATGCCGGCGTCCGGATGGTAGACGAGCTTCCACATCAGGCCGATGACCACGGGCGGCATCGCCCACGGCACCACGGCGAGCACCCTGGCCACGCCCCTGAAGCGCAGGTTCTGGTTGAGCAGCAGGGCCAGGCCCAGCGCGGCCACGAACTGCAGCACGGTCACGGAGACCGCCCAGATGGCGCCGATCCTGAACGAGGCCCAGAAGTCGTCGTCGGCGAGCAGGTCGGTGAAGTTCTCCAGGCCGACGAAGCTCGTCTCGTGCACCCGCGTGTTGCGGGCGTCGGTGAAGGCCAGGCCGATGCCGTACAACAGCGGGCCGACGCTGAACAGCAGCACCGGCACCAGCGCGGGCAACATCAGCAGCCACATCTCGCGCGTCCGGCGCGAGGTGGGGCGGCGCCTCGCGCGCGGTCCGCGCAGCGGCGCCGGTTTCGTCACGGTCGCCGTCACGCGCCGCCCTCCTTGCCTTCGGTACGTCCCGCGCCGCCGTGCCCGGCGCCATGCCCACCGCCGGCCTGCGGCGTTCCCGCCGTGCTGGCGCGGACCACGAGCCGGGGCGGCACGGTGACCACCCGCGGCTCGCGGTCGCCGCCCTGCAGCCGGTCGAGCAGCAGCTCGGCGGCGGCCTTGCCGCGCTCGGCCGAACCGAGCGAGACGCTGGACAACGCCGGCCACGAGGCCGCGGCCAGGTCGGTGTCGTCCATGCCGACCACCGCGACGTCGCCGGGCACCTGTTTGCCCGCCGCGCGCAGCACGTCGAGCGCGCCGAGCGCGATCAGGTCGTTGGCGCACATCAGCGCGTCCACGTCGGGAACCCTCTCCAGCAGCTCCGCCACCGCGCGGCCCCCTTCCGCGCGGTAGAAGTCGCCGATCCGCACGAGGTCCTCGTCGTAGGGCAGGCCGAGGTCGGCGAGCGCCTCCCGGTACGCGGCGCCGCGGGCGGCTCCCGGCACGGTGTCGAGCGGGCCGTTGATCATGCCGATCCTGCGGCGGCCGAGCGCGTAGAGGTGGTCGATCGCCAGCCGCACGCCGGTGCGGGAGTCGGCGCGTACGTTGTCGACCGGCGTGCCCTCGGGCACCGAGCCGATGATCACGACGGGTGCCCTGGCGGCGGCCAGCATCTCGAGGTGCTGCCCGGTGACCCGCAGCGGGCTCATGATGAGCCCGTCCACGTATCTCTCGCCGAGACTGTGCAGGACGTCGATCTCGTCGGCCACGACGGCGTCGGTGGAGTGCAGCACGAGCCGGTAGCCCGCCGCCTTCAGCACCGGCTGGATCTCGCGGAGCATGGCCAGGTAGGCGGGGTTGCCGACGTCGGCCATGGCGAAGGCCACCTGGTGGGTGCGGCGCGACTTGAGCGACCTGGCCACGGCGTTGCGCACGTAACCGAGCTCGTCGGCGGCGGCCATCACCTTGCGCACGGTCTCCTGCCTGGTCGGCAGGCCGTTGAGGACCCGCGAGACCGAGGCGATCGAGACGCCGGCACGCTCGGCGATCGTGTTGATCGTGGGTCCGTCGGCCACGGCTGTCCTTCCCGGTGGTGCAAACGATGACGACCACATTGCTGTAAACGTTTACCGTGTGCGCCACATGAAACCCGCACGCAACCCGCAGGTCAAGTCACGATCGCATAACACCAGGTCAGAGGCCGTTGCCGCAAATAGCTCGCCAAAAGGGCGAGATCAGTCCCGTGCGGGCTCCGGTTCCGGCGCGACGGCCGCTCCCTGACCGGACTCGGCGCCGGAGACCCTCAGCAGCGAACGGATCGCGGGCGCGCCCGCGAGCGCCACGACGGCGGCGAGGACCGTCGGGATGACGAGCGCGACCGGCAGCGAGAACGCCTCCGCCACGTAGCCGAGCACCGCGGGCCCCAGCAGCAGCCCGCTGTAGCCGAACGCGGTCACCATGGCCAGCGCCCGCCCGACCCGGTCGCCGACCGCTCCGACGGCGCTGAACAGCACCGGCACGACCGTGGCCAGCCCGACCCCGGCCAGCGCCCAGCCGGTCCACGCGCAGGCCACCTGGAGCGGCTCGGCGACCACGGGCGAGAGGAGGATCAGCACGTAGCCGACGGTGGCGAACAGCCCGGCGAGCTGGATGGTGCGCACGGAGCCGAGCCTCGCCCTGATCGGGTCGCCCAGCAGCCGGACGGTCGTCATGGCCACGGAGAACACCGTGTACGCCAGCGGCGCCATGGCGGGGTCGGTCGCCAGGACCGTACTCGCGTGCAACGCGGCCCAGTCGATGGCCGCGCCCTCGCTCAGGTGGCCGGCGAAGGCCGCCAGCCCGAGCACCGCGACGAGCCCCCACTTCAACCCGCCGCCCTTGTGCGCCCCCGGCTCCGGCGAGGCGTTCCCGGGCTGGTCGGGCAGCAGCAGCCGCGCCGCGGGCACGTACAGGAAGGGCACGACCAGCGCCGCCACGATCAGCAGCCACTGGGCATCCAGCCCTGCCTGCAGGACGAGCGAGGTGAGCCCGCCGCCGGCCGCGCCGCCCAGGCTCCAGGTGCCATGGAAGGCCGAGATGATCGGCCGGCCGTAGCGGCGTTCGACCTCGACGGAGTGGGCGTTCATGGAGACCTCGGTCACCCCCAGCCCGATCCCGAACACGATCGCCAGCACCACGAGGGCCTCGTACGAGGGCGCGAGGGCCGGGCCGAGCAGGACCAGCGCCGAGAACGGCCCGGCGAACCAGCACACCCGCCTGCTGGACCACCGGTCCACCAGGGACCCCGCCACCAGCATCGACGCCAGCGCCCCGCCGGAGATCAGCAGCAGGACGCTGCCCAGCCGGGCGAAGCCGAGGTCGAGCCGGTCGTTCAGGGACGGCAGCCCGGCCGCCCACAGACCCATGACGAAACCGCAGAGGATGAAAAATCCGAAAACTCCGGCACGAGCGCGCCTGGCTTCGAACTTTTGTACGGGGAGGCTTTTGTTCACGGCTAGAGCATAATATGTGTCCGTGAACGGAGCCACGACGAGCGGCGAACTTCGCGCGCACAACCGGGTCCGGCTGTTGCGCGCCGTGCACGACGGCGGAGCCACCAGCACCCGGTCGCACCTGACCCGAGAGCTTCGGCTGGCGAGGGGCACGGCGTCGGTGCTGGTCGCCGGGCTGGCCGAGGACGAGCTGCTGCACGAGGAGCCCGCCCAGGAGCACGGGCGGGGACGGCCGACCCAGGTGCCGGGCCCCCATCCGCGCGGGCCGCTGGCGCTGGCGGCGGACGTGCGCGAGGACGCATGGGAGCTCGCGGCGTGCGAGCTGGGCGGCCGCGTCACCGTCCTCGACGTACGCCCGCACGACGGCACTGCTGAGGGCGCGCTCGTGCCGCTGGGCGAGACGATCGCCGCCCACACCTCCCGGCTCGGGCACCGGGTCATCGGCGTCGGCGTCGCCCTGGCAGGACCGGTGCGGTTCGGTGGCCTGGCCGACATCGCCCACCTCGGGTGGCGCTCGGTGGACGTCCCGGCCCTCCTCGGCCTGCCCCTTCGCCCCGCCCACGGCGCGGGCGGCGGCGGGGCGACGCTCGGGAACGACACCGCGTTCGCGGCGCTGGCCGAGGCGCGGCGGGGCCGGCTGCGCGACGTGCGGGTGGGGCTGCACCTGCACGTGGACTTCGACCTGGGCGGCGTGCTGGTCGTCGACGGGCGCCCGCTGGGCGGCGCGAGCGGCACCGGCGCCGAGTTCGGGCACATGCCGCTGGAGGGCGGCGACCGGCCCTGCATGTGCGGGGCGACCGGCTGCTGGGGCATGGATGTCGGGGCCAACGCGCTGCTGCGCCACGCCGGCCTCGAGTACGGCGGAGGGCGGGGGCGCGAGCAGGCCGAGCGGGTGCTGGCCACGAGCGAGCAGGCGGTGGCGGCCTGCGCCGCCGCGCTGGGCCGGGGCGTCGCCGCGCTCGTGAACGCCCACGACCCCGAGGTGGTGACCCTGTCGGGCCACGGTCCGGAGCTGGCCGAGCGGGCAGGTGAGACGCTGCTGCGGGCCTGCGAGCCGCGCCTCATGGCGATCCGCCGGGACCACCCGCCGAGGATCGAGGGGTCGGCGCTGGGCTGGCGCGGGGCGCTGCTGGGCGCCATGGAGTCGGTCTTCGACGTTTTCCTGACCCCCGAAGGGCTCGGAAGGTGGCGGGACAACCACCCTGACCAGGGTCGCGACACGCCCGGCAGGCGAAATGTGACGCATTCCACCCCGAAGGGCGATCAGCCGCCATAACGCGCCGCGCACCCGAACCGGTTTCCGATTGTGCACGTCCTCGCAGGCGGCCCCGTACGAGGAGATCCTCCGCCCAGCCGGAGCAGCGTGATCCGGGCGGCGGAACACGTGGACCGGGCACCCATGCCCGCCCCGGACGGGACGCCCGTCACCCGCGCGGTCGTGGACCGCGCCGCGCTCCCCGTCACCGTCGCGGACGCGGCGGGGCGCCAGGCGTCTTCGCAGCGTACGAGGGGTGCGGCGGCGTGCTCGCGCCGGGCGGCTCCCCTGCCGCGGCGAACCCGCGCGGCGGTGCCCCGGACCCGGCGGCATGGGCGGCTCCTGAGCGCGCGTTCCCCGGGCCCGCCGGCGGCCGGTCCGCCCGCCGCCGAGGTGGCATTCCGCTCCCGTGGGACTACGGTGAGGGAGAACGCGTGGTCAGCGGCATGGGGGTCGGTGAAGGCATGCTCGCGCGGCGTGTGGCGTGCCGGGAAGCGGCCGCGACGGGGTGGCAACCGGTTGAGCCGGGCGCTTTCCGCAACACGAACCGCTGGTATCCGCCATGATTAGCCACTGCACCACGGGTAACAGAACCCGAACGTAAAACTCCCCGAGGAGAGAACAGAAATGGCACTTCCCACCCTCACCCCCGAGCAGCGTCAAGCGGCTCTGGCCAAGGCGGCCGAGGCGCGTGCGGCTCGCACCGCCCTGCTGGCCAAGGTCAAGGCCGGCGAGCTGACGTTCGCCCAGTTGCTGGAGCGCGACGACGACATCGCGAAGAAGATCAAGGTCTCCCAGGCGCTGCGCGCCGTCAAGGGCGTCGGTCCGGCCAAGGCCACCGCGCTGATGGAGGAGGCGGGCGTCGACGAGAAGCGCCGTCTCGGCGGCCTGGGCGCCCAGCAGCGTAAGAAGCTGGTCGACGCGCTCGGCTGACCCCGAGCGGCCAGGTCCGCGCGCAGCGCCGCGCGGACCGGCCAGCCACCCCCTCAGCACGGCCTAGGAGGGACCGGAGAGCGGAGCCGCCCCGCTCGCCGGCGGGCCGGGGCCGAGGGGCCCCGCGGATCGAACAACGGAACCGGCGGCAGAAGAGGGTCAGGACCGCAGGTAGGTCAGCACAGCGAGCACCCGGCGATGCTGGTCGCTGTCCTCCGCGTAGAGGCCGAGCTTGCTGAAGATGCTCCTGATGTGCTTCTCCACGGCCCCGTCACTGATCACGAGCTGTCGCCCGATGGCCGGATTCGACTTCCCCTCGGCCATCAGCCCCAGCACCTCGCGCTCCCGCGGCGTGAGCTGTGCCAGCGGATCGTCCTTACGCCTGCGTACCATCAGCTGGGACACCACCTGCGGGTCGAAAACGGTGCCTCCGGCGGCCACCCGCCGCAGGCCCTCGAGGAACTCGTCGACGTCGACGACGCGGTCCTTCAGCAGGTAGCCCACCGCGCCGCGGGCGTCGGCCAGCAGGTCGTCGGCGTAGGAGACCTCCACATACTGCGACAGGATGAGCACGGGCGCCCCCGGCACCCTGCGCCGGGCCTCGACGGCCGCCCTGAGCCCCTCGTCGGTGAACGACGGCGGCATGCGCACGTCGACCACCGACACGTCGGGCTTGTGCTCGGCCACCGCCTCGACGAGGCCGGGCCCGTCACCGACGGCCGCCACCACCTCGCAGCCGAACTCTTCGAGCAGCCTGACCAGGCCCTCCCTGATCAGAACCGCGTCATCGGCCACGACTACGCGCACGGCACCTCCGCTACGATCGCTGTCGGCCCGCCGTCGGGCGAGTGGACCGTCAGCTCCCCGTCGACAGCGCGGAGCCGGTCGGCCAGCCCGGCGAGACCATGTCCTTTGGCGACGCTCGCGCCGCCGACACCATCATCGCCGATCGTGAGCATCAAACCATCACCGATACGGACGAGCTGGACCGTGCAGACGGTGGCGCGGCTGTGTTTGGCCACGTTCGTGAGGGCCTCGGCGCAGACGAAGTAGACGGCGTTCTCGACCGAGGCCTGATAGCGCTCGACCGTCTGCACGTCGAGGTCCACCGGAATCGTGCAGCGTCCGGCCAGGGCGGCGAGCGCGGGCGCGAGTCCGCGGTCCGACAGGATGGGCGGGGCGATGCCGCGCGACAGCGCGCGCAGTTCGTCGAGCGTCTCACGGGTGGCGCTGATCGCCGACTTGAGTGAGGTCTGCGCCGCCTCGGGATCCTTGGCGATCTGCCGCTGCACCCTGGACAGCTCCATGGCCAGCGAGACCAGCCGCTGCTGCGGGCCGTCGTGGATGTCGCGCTCCAGCTTGCGCAGCGCGTTGGCCTCGGCGGACACGGCGGCGGCGCGGCCCTCGGCCAGGTCGTCTATGCGTTCGTGCAGCTCCGCCACGGTCGTCAGCAGCGCCCGGCCGAGCCCGGCCCGCAGCAGCGCGGCCCCGCGCACCACGAACGGCAGGAGCAGCGTGAAGAACAGGCCGACGCCGACGTAGAAGACCGCGTTGACGAGGTAGCCGTCGCCGAGGCCGAGCAGTTCGGGCAGCTCCGTGTTGCCGGGGATCCGCGAGGTGATGATGCCGTACAGCGGCCACGTGAGCCCCGCCAGGGGGATCGCCCAGAAGACGACCGTCAGCACGAACGCCACGAGGGCGAACGGCAGGCTGATGATGCCGTGCAGCAGGTCGAGCCAGGACTGCCCGCTGGTCAACGGGTTGACCAGGCGGCGGAACCTACCCGCACCGGGCGGGGCCGGCTTGTAACGGGGCCGCACCGGGGGGCGTTTGAGCACGTCGGACAGCCAGCCGCGCTCCGCGTCGGCGAATCCCCGCGCCATCAGCAGCGTTCCGGCCAGGAGCGGCACGCCCAGCCACACCACCAGGGTGCCCGTGCTGGCGGCGAAGCCGGCGACCATGAGCACGAAACCGATGACGGTCGTCGGGAAGCCGACCAGCGTGTAGCGGGTGTCGAGGAGGACCCGCCTCATCAGGGAGCGCATGGCCCCCACGGTATTTCGTCCCCACGTCCCGGACGAGCGGGTGCGCCGGTGTCCGGGGGTAGGGCCAGCCCTACCGGCGCCGGTGGTGCGATCTCGACGTGGACAGGGCGGACGGCGGCAATGTGCGCGGAGGCCCCGGACGGAAGCCTTGAGTCATCCGTCCCCCGGCGAATCGAGGCTCCCCCATGACCGTCCTGCTGGACAGCCCCAACGCCGCGGCCACGACCACAGGGCCGCGCCGCGCGGCCGGCGTGCGCATGGCGGCGCGGGATCCGTTCATCGACCTCCTGCGCGTGTTCGGCATGGCGCTCATCGTGCTGCAGCACTGGACGATTCCCGTGCTGTCGTACGACGGCGTCCGGCTGACCACGGGCAACGCGCTGTCCACGCCGGGGGTGTGGGTGGTGACCTGGATCAGCCAGGTGATGCCGCTGGTGTTCTTCGCGGGCGGCGCGGCGAACGCGATCAGCTTCGGGCGGCGCCGCACGAGCGCGCCACAGTGGCTGGCGGTGCGGCTGCGCCGGCTGGCCTGGCCGCTGCTGCCGCTGGCCGCGGTGTGGATCCCGCTGCCGCACATCCTGCTCACGCTGGGCGTCCCCGCGCAGCCGCTCGACGTGGGCGCGAAGCTGACCGGGCAGCTGTTGTGGTTCCTCGCCGTCTACCTGATCGCCGTCACGGCGACGCCGTACGCGCTGGCCCTGCACGAGAGGTACGGCATGCGCGTCCCCGCCGCGTTGGCGGCCGGCGCGGTCCTGACGGACGTCGTACGTTTCTCCACCGGGCTCGACGCCCTCGGCTACCTGAACATCGTCTTCGTCTGGCTGGCCGTGCACCAGCTCGGCTTCCTCTACGCCGAGGGCCGGCTGCGCCACGCGTGGGCGCTGGCGGTGGCGGGCTTCGGAGCGGCGGCGCTGCTGGTGGCCCACGGCCCGTACCCGGGCAGCATGATCGGGCTTCCCGGCGCCGAGATGTCGAACATGGCTCCGCCCACCCTCGCCATGCTGGCCGTCTCCGCGGGGCAGATCGGGCTGGCCGTGCTGCTGCGGCCGTGGCTGCTGCGGCTGCGTACGGGCCGGCTGCTGGACTGGGCGGGGCCGCGCATCATGACGGTGTACCTGTGGCACATGCCGGCCCTGTTCGCCGTCACCGGCGTCGTGGTGGTCCTGCTGGGCATCGGCACGCCGGCGCCGGGCAGCGCGCTCTGGTTCGCGGGATGGCCGCTCTGGTTCGGGCTGCTGTGCCTGGTGCTGTGGCCGCTGCTGAAGGGGTTCGCCAGGTTCGAGACGCCGCCCAGGCTGCCGTACGGCGAGGCGGGCTGGGGCACCGTGCTCGGGGCGACCGGGCTGGTCGGCGCGGGGGTGCTGATCCTCACCGTGGGCGGGTTCGCGCCCGGAGGCGGCCCGTTCCTCGCGGTGGTCGCACTGCTCGGCGGGCTGCTGATGACGGCGCCGCGCGCGAGGACGTGAGGGCGGGGAAACACGGGTGTAACGCGCGGGTGCCCAGAATGGGGGCATGACGAAGGTGCGAGCCCTCTCCGATGCCGACCTGCCCGCCGTCGCCGGCATCTACGCGCACTACGTGACGGACAGCGTGGCCACGTTCGACGAGACGCCGCCGTCGTCGGACGACTGGCGGGCGAAGGCGGCCGGCATCACGGGGGCCGGGCTGCCGTTCCTCGTGGCCGACGTGGACGGCCAGGTAGCCGGCTACGCCTACCTCGCCCCCTACCGTCCCAAGCCCGCCTACCGGCACACCGTCGAGGACACGATCTACCTCGCCCCCGGCATGACCGGGCGCGGGCTCGGCCGGCTGCTGCTCGGCGAGCTGCTCGACGCGGCGCGCCGGACGCACGTCCGCCGCGTCGTGGCGGTGATCGCCGACTCGGGCGACCCGTCGTCGGCGCGGCTGCACGAGGCGTACGGCTTCGCCGAGGCGGGCCGGCTGCGGGGCGTGGGCTTCAAGCACGGGCGCTGGATCGACACCGTCCTGTTCCAGCTCGACCTGGAGATTCGGCCTGATCGGGGCGCAGCCGGTTCGACCATCGGGCAAACTTCGGCAGGATAGAGGGCGTGAGCCTACTCGTTGACCGCCTGCCAGATGACATCGACGCCGATCCCGACGCCATCTTCGACGCGTTCGCCGCCTGGAACACCGAGCGGGGGCTCACCCTCTATCCCGCCCAGGAGGAGGCGCTCATCGAGGTCGTCTCCGGCAGCAACCTGATCCTGGCCACGCCGACGGGTTCGGGAAAGTCGCTGGTCGCCGCCGGCGCCCACTTCACCGCGCTGACCCGTGACCTGCGCACGTTCTACACGGCGCCCATCAAGGCGCTGGTGTCGGAGAAGTTCTTCGACCTGTGCGCCGTCTTCGGCACCGAGAACGTCGGCATGATGACCGGCGACGCGAGCGTCAACCCCGGCGCGCCCATCATCTGCTGCACGGCCGAGATCCTGGCCAACGTGGCGCTGCGCGACGGTGCCGCGGCCGACATCGGCCAGGTCGTCATGGACGAGTTCCACTTCTACGCCGAGCCCGACCGCGGGTGGGCGTGGCAGGTGCCGCTGCTGGAGCTGCCCAACGTGCAGTTCATCCTGATGTCGGCCACGCTCGGCGACGTGTCGATGTTCGAGCGCGACCTGACCCGGCGCACCGGGCGGCCCACGTCCGTGGTCAAGCACTCCGAGCGGCCGGTGCCGCTGGTCTACTCCTACCGGATGACCCCGCTGCACGAGACGCTTGAGGAGATGCTCAGCACCGGCCAGGCGCCGGTCTACGTGGTGCACTTCACGCAGGCCGCGGCCATGGAGCGGGCCCAGGCCCTGATGTCGATCAACATGGCGACGAAGGCCGAGAAGGAGGCCATCGCCACGATGATCGGCGGTTTCCGGTTCACCACCCGGTTCGGGCGTGCCCTGTCGCGGCTGGTCCGCCACGGCATCGGCGTGCACCACGCGGGCATGCTGCCGAAATACCGGCGGCTGGTGGAGCGGCTCGCGCAGGCGGGGCTGCTGAAGGTCATCTGCGGCACCGACACGCTGGGCGTCGGCGTCAACGTGCCGATCAGGACGGTGTTGTTCACGGCGCTGTCGAAGTACGACGGCAACAAGGTGCGCCGGCTGCGCGCCCGCGAGTTCCACCAGATCGCCGGGCGGGCGGGCCGCGCGGGCTTCGACACGATCGGCTACGTCGCCTGCCAGGCGCCCGAGCACGACATCGAGAACGCCAAGGCGCTGGCCAAGATCGGCGACGACCCGAAGCGGCGGCGCGGCTACGCCCGCAAGAAGCCGCCCGAGGGCTTCGTCGGCTGGAGCGAGGACACGTTCGTCAAGCTCCAGGAGGCCGAGCCCGAGCCGCTCAACTCGCGTTTCAAGGTCAGCAACGCCATGCTCCTCGCCGTGATCAACCGGCCGGGCGACTGCTTCCAGGCGATGAAGCACCTGCTGACCGACAACCACGAGGATCGCAAGTGGCAGCGGCGGCACATCAGCCAGGCCATCGCGATCTACCGCTCGCTGCTGGCCGGCGGCATCGTCGAGCAGTTCGCCGAGCCGGACGAGCAGGGCAGGCGGGCCCGGCTGACGATCGAGCTGCAGGAGGACTTCGCGCTCAACCAGGCGCTGTCGACGTTCGCGCTGGCCGCGTTCGACCTGCTCGACCGCGAGTCCCCGTCCTACGCGCTCGACGTGGTCTCGATCGTGGAGTCGATTCTCGACGACCCGCGCCAGATCCTGTCCGCGCAGCTGAAGAAGGCGAGGGGCGAGGCCGTCGCGCAGATGAAGGCCGACGGCATCGAATATGAGGAGCGGATGGAGCAGCTGGCCGAGGTCATGTATCCGATGCCGCTGGACGACCTGCTGCTCGGCGCGTACGAGACCTACCGGCGCGGCCATCCGTGGGTGGGCGACTACACGGTCAGCCCGAAGTCCGTGGTGCGCGACATGTACGAGCGGGCCATGACGTTCGCCGAGTACATCCAGTTCTACGAGCTGGCCCGCTCCGAGGGCACGGTGCTGCGCTACCTGGCCGACGCCTACCGCACCCTGTCGCGCACGGTGCCCGAGCATCTCAAGACCGACGACCTGGTCGACCTGATCGAGTGGCTCGGCGAGCTGGTCCGCCAGGTCGACTCGTCGCTGATCGACGAGTGGGAGAAGCTGACCAACCCGGCCGCGGTGCTGGAGCAGCAGAACCAGCTCGAAGCCACGGTGCGCCCGGTCACCGCCAACCCGCGGGCGTTCAGGGTGCTGGTACGCAACGCCATGTTCCGGCTGGTCGAGCTCTGCGCCATCGAGAAGGAGGACGAGCTGGAGGAGCTCGCCCCCGACGTCGACTGGGGCGCGGCGCTGGACGCCTACTACGACGACCACGAGGAGATCCTCACCGACGCCGACGCCCGCGGGCCCGCGCTGCTGCGCATCGAGGAGGAGAACGGGTTGTGGAAGGTGCGGCAGACGATCAGGGATCCGGCCGGCGACGGTGACTGGGGCATCGACGCCCAGGTCGACCTGGCCGCCTCCGACGAGGAGGGCCGGGCGGTGCTCCACGTGATCGGGCTCAACCGGCTCTGATCCCCGTCGGGGTCGCCGACGATCCCCGGCCAGGTGCTCGCCGGATCCGGGCGGCGGGGCGCGGGAGCTTCCGGCTCTGAGGAGGACCTGGCCCGATCTCGCATCGTGCGGCGGGCCGGTCTCAGAAAAGCGACAAGCCCTGTGCCGGAACGGACTGGCAAGGGCGCCCCGGCACAGGCCTGTCGATTAAGTGTCCGGCTCGGAGCGTCGAGGTCGTGTCATCACCATGTCTCAAGATCGAGACATTTCGTGACATGTGCGGTTACAGTGAGTCAGGAAGCCGCGCACTGACTATAGGACAAAATGGGTCGGGTGAACGACCAAGACCTCCGGCGCGTCCTCGGGCTGCTCGCCCAGGACGACACTCTGCGCGCCTTCGCCGCCCTCGTGCTCGGGCTCCCCGGCGACCGCTCACCCAAGACGCTGCACAAACTGGCCACCGGCGGCCTGGCCACCCGCGACGAGGACGGCAAGTGGCAGGCCACACCCGAGCGCTTCCGCGAGCTGCTGCGCGCCCACGCCGCACCGGCGGAGGAGCTCGACCCGGAGGAGCGGGTGCTACGGACGTTCCTGGTGGACGGGCGGCTGACGACCACGACGATGCGCCGGGACAAACGGCTGGTCGTGCTCCGGTACATCGCCGGCGTGTTCGAGCCGGGGGTGCGTTATCCGGAGAAGGACGTCAACGTGGCCCTGCGCGCCTTCCACGACGACCACGCGGCGCTGCGCCGCTACCTGGTGGACGAGGGCCTGCTGTCCAGGGAGGGCAACGTCTACTGGCGCAGCGGCGGCCCGGTCGACGTCTGAGCGGGCCCCCGCTCCCGCACCCTGGCGCGATAGTCGCGGGGCGGCATCCCGAACTCCCTGCCGAAGGCCCTGCTGAAGTGGAACGGGCTGACGAAGCCGCACGCCAGCGCCACCTGGCCGACGTCCAGGTCGGTCACCTCCAGCAGGCTCGCCGCGTGGACGGCCCGTGCCCGGCGTACCACCCGCATGGGAGTCCGGCCGGTCACCTCGGCGAACAGGTGGGCGAAGCGGGAGGGCGAGAGCGCGACGGCGCGGGCCAGCGAGGCCACCGAGTGCGGGGCGCCGGGCTCGGCCTCGATGATCGCCAGGGCCCGGCGTACGCGCGCGTCGCCTTCCTCGCCCGTACGCCTGCCTTCGGGGCGGGCGGACGCGGCGGCCAGCACCAGCACCTCCTCGACGGCACCCAGCACCAGCTCCCGCGCCGGCCCGCCCACGGCGAGCGCCGGAACCCGCGCCTCCCCCAGCGCCTCGGTCGGCGGGGTGAGACCGGGTGTCCAGCGGGCGTCCTGGAGCGCCCGCTGGAGCGCCTGGCCGATGCGCCCGTGCACGGACGGCGGCACCCCGGCGACCCGATGGCAGCCGTCGCCCTCCGCGTACGCCGCCAGCCACGCCGTCCAGCCCGGCCGCGGCTGGAAGTGCACCCACCAGAACCGCCACCGTTGCGCCCCCGCCCGTACCCGGTAGTGCTGCGTCACCCCCGACGCCAGCACCGCGAGATCCCCCGCGCCCACCGCGAACGACGTACCGCCCTGTTCGACGAGCCCCTCTCCCGCCTCCGTCCACATCAGCAGCCAGCTCGGTGACCCGGTGGGACGGCGGGTCGCGTAGCCGGGCGGTTTGTCGTAGTGGCCCACGATCAACAGCTCGGCAGCAGGAACAGACAGGTCCGCAGCGGTCATAGGCATACCGTCCCACGAACGTGCCGCCTAGCGTGAGATCCATGAGGCTCAACGACTTCCACGACCAGGGGTTCATGCTGGTTCCCACCCTCCTCTCGGGGGAGGAGGTGGCCGAACTGCGCGACGAGTTCATGGCGCTGCACGCCAGAGGACCGATCCCCGGCCACTTCACCCCGCGGTCGCAGGAGCCCGGCCGTCCGCACGACATCCTTCGCGACTATCCGCGCATCATGCATCCGCACCAGGTGAACGACGTGGCCCTGCGGTTCCTGCTCGACGCGCGTATCGCCGCGATACTGCGCGACCTGCTGGGCGAGGAGCCGATAGCAGCCCAGAGCATGTTCTACTTCAAGCCGCCCGGTGCCAGGGGCCAGGCCCTGCACCAGGACAACTTCTACCTCCGCGTCGAGCCGGGAACGTGCGTGGCCGCCTGGGTGGCGCTCGACCGCGTGGACCGGGCGAACGGCGGCCTGGAGGTCGTGCCGGGGACGCACCTGATGGACCTGTTCTGCCCGGAGGAGGCCGACGAGGGCAGCTCGTTCACCAGGGAGTACGTGCCGCCGCCGCCCGGCCTCGAACGGGTGCCGGTCGACATGGACCCCGGCGACGTGCTGTTCTTCAACGGCAGCCTGGTGCACGGCTCGGAGCCCAACAGCACGAGCGACCGGTTCAGACGCAGCTTCATCTGCCATTACGTCGGCCGCTCGGCCGAACGCATCGCCGAGTACTATCCGACGCTCACGATGTCGGGTGAGCGTGTACGGCTGCAGCCCGCCGTGGGCGGCGGCCCCTGCGGCACCGAGGTCACCGGCCCGCATTGAGCGCCCGCACGCGGCGGCTCATCCGCCCGAAATGTCGGACTCCGCCTCTTCCGGCACCACGGAGTCCCACGGATCGTCCAGCCACCCCTCAGGAAGCAGCACCTTGGACCGCTCACCCGACTTCCCGCGCGGCGTGTCGGTGTTGGGCGGCCACGGCTGGTCCTGCTCCAGCCTGGCCAGCCCCGCGCGCAGCTCGTCGAGCGAGCTCGCCGTGGCCAGCTCGCGCCGCAGCTCGCTCCCGACCGTGAAGCCCTTGAGATACCACCCGACGTGCTTGCGGAAGTCGGCCACCGCGTAGCGCTCGATGTCGAAGACCCTGGTCAGCCCCTCTGCGTGCCGGGACATCGTCGCGGCCACCTCGCCGAGCGCCGGCCTGACCCGCTCGGGGCTGCCGTTGAAGGCGTTTTCCAGGTCCTTGAACAACCACGGCCGGCCGAGGCAGCCGCGCCCGACGACCACGCCGTCGCAGCCGGTGCGCGCCACCATGCGCAGCGCGTCGCCGGCCGACCAGATGTCGCCGTTGCCCAGCACGGGGATCTCGGGCACGGCCTCCTTGAGCCGCGCGATGGCCGCCCAGTCGGCCGCGCCCCCGTAGTGCTGGCGGGCCGTGCGGGCGTGCAGGGCGATCGCGGCGAGCCCCTCCCCGGCCGCGATCCGCCCCGCGTCGAGGTAGGTCAGGTGGTCGTCGTCGATGCCCTTGCGCATCTTCATCGTCACGGGCAGCGCGCCGGCGTTCGCGACCGCCTGACGCAGGATCCGCCGCAGCAGATTCCGTTTGTACGGCAGCGCGGACCCGCCCCCGCGCCTGGTCACCTTGGGCACCGGGCAGCCGAAGTTGAGATCGACGTGGTCGGCGAGGCCCTCCTCGGCGATCATCCGGACCGCCCGGCCGACGGTGGCGGGGTCGACGCCGTAGAGCTGGATGCTCCTGGGCCGCTCGGACTCGGCGAACCGGATCATCCTGAGCGTCTTGGGGTTGCGCTCGACCAGGGCCCGCGTCGTGATCATCTCGGACACGAACAGCCCCGCGCCCTGCTCCCGGCACAACACCCGGAACGGCGCGTTGGTGATGCCCGCCATGGGGGCGAGCACCACCGGCGGCCACACCTCGATCGGCCCAATCTTCACCCGCTCAGTTGTAGCGCAGGTCAGGCCGCGAGCGGTATTCGCCCATGAGTGTGACCTCCGTGGTGGTCGCCGGTGGCGTGCCGGGTCTCGGCTGTTCCGGCCGTCGGCGAGGCGCCGGCGAAAGCGGCGATCTCCCCGTTCTTCACCGATAAACTGGGAACCGGCATCTTCATGCGAGGGGACACGGATGCTTCTTCGAGTGCGCCTGGTGCTGCCCGACCGGCCGGGTTCCCTGGCCCAGGTGACGAGGGTCCTGGGGGCGGCGGGGGCCGACATCACCCAGGTGACCGTGCTCGATCGGGGCGCCGGGCGGGCCGTCGACGACATCACGATCTTCAATCCGGCGGGCACGCCCAGGCAGGATCTGGTCAAGAGCCTGGAAGGCGTCGAGGGCGTGACGGTCGAAGGGGTCTGGACCACCCGGGAGGCTCCCGGCACCTACCCCGAGCTGGAGATACTCAAATACATCACCACGGCGGGCGACCGGGCGCTGACCACGCTCGTCGATTCGCTCCCCGTGCTGTTCAGCGCCGACTGGGCGGCCACGACGACGGCCGATCAGCGGGTGGTCTACGCGAGCTGGCGCGCTCCCGAGGAGCCGCCCGCCATGCCGGCCGGCCTTCCGGCCCGCCCGATCGCCCTGACCCTCGACGACGGCGTGCACGTCGTCCACGCCCCGCTGCCGCCTCTGGCGCTCTCCCTGGTGCTGGCCCGCTCCGAGGGCCCCTCCTTCCACCGCATCGAGGTGCACCGCCTGACGCGGATCCTGGAGATCTTCTTCACCCTGCCCGCGACCGAGCGCAGCATGGTCCGGCTGCTTCACGACGAAGGGCCGGAAGCATCCGGTCGAAAAACCCGCTAGAGTTGGTGCAGCAACGCGGAAGTGGCTCAGTGGTAGAGCATCACCTTGCCAAGGTGAGGGTCGCGGGTTCGAATCCCGTCTTCCGCTCGGAGTTCTGGCTCGGTGGCGTGGCCGAGAGGCGAGGCAGCGGCCTGCAAAGCCGTCCACACGGGTTCAAATCCCGTCGCCACCTCCATGGACGATTAGCTCAGCGGGAGAGCGCTTCCCTGACACGGAAGAGGTCACTGGTTCAATCCCAGTATCGTCCACCATCGACGAGCGAACCCCGGCTCGCGGCCTGCGCCGCAGCCGGGGTTCGTGCGTTCCCCGCCGTGCCTAGGATTCGCTCTGGCGGCGCACCACCAGCCAGTTGATCACCCACAGCAGCAGCCCGATGCCCAGGAGCACGCCGGCCCGGATGTAGACCTCGGCGGGCCGGCCGGTCAGCGGGCTGGCCAGGATGAAGGCCAGCACGGCGCCGACCACCGGCAGGACCGTGGGCGTGCGGTAGTGGGAGTGCTCCACCCGGTCCTTGCGCAGCACGAGCACGGCCACGTTGACGACGGTGAAGACGCACAGCAGCAGGAACGCGGTCGTGTCGCCGAGCCCCGCGATCTCTCCCGTGGAGATGAGCGCGATGGCCAGCGCGGTGGTGAAGATGATGCCGATCACCGGCGTGCGCCGGCGCGGGTCGACCCAGCCGAGACGGCGCGGCACCACCCGCTCGTTCGCCAGTCCGTACACGAGCCGGGACGCCATCATCATGTTGATCAGGGCCGAGTTGGCGACGGCGAAGATGGCGATCGCGGCGAACAACTGCGGCGGGAAGGCGAGCCCGCCGGCCCTCACCACCTCGAGCAGCGGGCCGGACGACTGTTCCAGCACCTCGGGCCTGACGAGCAGCGACGAGGTGATGGCCACGAGGATGTAGACGATGCTGGTGATCGTCACACCGAGGAAGATCGCCCGGGGGAAGTTCCGTGCGGGGTCCTGCGTCTCCTCGGCCATGTTCACCGAGTCCTCGAAGCCCACGAACGCGAAGAAGGCCAGGGCGGTGCTGCCGAGCAGGGCGTACATCAGCCCGCCCGCCTGCTCGGTGTTGATCTCGACCAGCCTCGACGGCTCCCCCGCACCCGTGAACACGGTGTACACGCCGATCGCGATGATCACCAGCAGGCCGGTGAGCTCGATCAGGGTGAACACGATGTTGGTCTTCACCGACTCGGAGACGCCCCGGTAGTTCAGCGCCGCGACGGCGACGATGAAGACGATGCCGACGACCACGCTCGGCAGCGTGAAGAACGCCTCCAGGTAGTCGCCGCCGATCGCGCGGGCCGCCGCGCTGGCCGAGGTGAGGCCGGAGCACATCACCGCGAACGCGACCATGAACGTGAAGAAGGGCCTCTTGAAGGCCTTCTGGGTGTAGAGCGCGGCGCCTGCCGCCTTGGGGTATTTCGTCACCAGTTCGACGTACGACATCGCGGTGAGCATCGCGATGACGAAGCCGATCAGGAAGGGCAGCCACAGGGCGCCGCCGATCTGACCGGCCACGGTGCCGGTCAGGGCGTAGACGCCGGTGCCCAGGATGTCACCGATGATGAACAGGATGAGAAGCTTGGGGCCGATAGCCCGCTTGAGGGAAACGTGGCCGGCCTCGGGTGCGGCGCCTGTCATGGCAACAATGTTCCCCGATCACGGTTTCTGACACCGGGCTTCACTACCCGCAGCGGCCGAGCCGTGACAGCCCGGTCACTGCCCGGCCAGGCCGCTGTGGGCGACGCCGCGTACGATCTGCCGCTGGAACAGCACGAAGACGACGAGCAGCGGCAGCCCGGCCAGCACCACCGAGGCCATGATCTGCGCGTACCGCAGGCCGAAGGTTCCCTGCACGACGTTGGCAAGGCCCACCGGCAGGGTCATGGTGTTCGGGTCGGTGGAGACGAGGAACGGCCAGAGGAAGTTGTTCCAGGTGTTGATGAACGTGAAGATCGACACGGCGGCCAGCACGGGCCGGGACAGCGGCAGCACGATCGTGAAGAACACCCGCCACCGCCCGGCCCCGTCCACGAACGCGGCCTGCTCCAGCTCCGGCGGCACGTCCTGGAAGAACTTGAACAGGATGAAGACGATCAGCGGGGCGGCCACCTGCGGCAGGATGATCGCCCACCAGGTGTCGACCAGCCCGAAGGCGACCATCTCGGCGAACAGCGGCGCGATGAGCACCTGCGGCGGCACCATGATGCCGGCCAGGATCAGCGCCAGCAGCACCCGCTGCCCCTTGAACTGGGTGCGGGCGAACCCGTACGCCGCCATGGCCGAGAACAGCACGGTCATGAACGTGACGATGACCGCGGTGACGGTGGAGTTGACGGCCCACTTGAGGATGCCGCCGGTCTCCAGGACCAGCGCGTACGAGTCGAGGGTGATCTCGCTGCCGAACCACCGCAGCGGGGTCACCGTGGTCTCGTCCTCGGGTTTGAGCGACGTGGCCACCGCCCAGGCGACGGGAGCGAGCCAGATCGCCGCCAGCACGAGCGCGACCAGCAGCAGGACGATCTGGCTCACGCTGAACCGCTTGCTCACGACGCGACCTCCTCGCGCTTGCGGAACAGCCGGAGCTGCGCCAGGGAGACGATGACGATCAGGACGAACAGGATGTAGGAGACGGCCGAGGCGTAGCCGATGCGGTAGCCGGTGAAGCCGACGTCGTAGGCGTACTCGATGATGGGCCGGGTGGAGTCCTCGGGGCCGCCGCCGGTCATCAGGTAGATCTGGTCGAAGACCTTGAGCGAGGCGACCAGCTGCAGCACCACGATGAGCGCGGTCGTACGGCTGAGCAGCGGGAGCGTGATGGAGCGCAGTTTGTCCCAGGCCGTGGCGCCGTCGATCGAAGCGGCCTCGTACAGATGGTGCGGGATGGCCTGCAGGGCGGCCAGGTAGAGCAGGAAGTTGAAGCCGACCGTCCACCAGACCGTGGTCAGCACGACCGACCACATGGCCGTGGACGGGTCGCCGAGCCACAGGACGTCGGTGCCGAGCGTGCCGTTGAGCAGCCCGTAGTCGGGCGGGTAGATCATCTGCAGCCAGAGGATCGACACCACGGCGGACGGCAGCAGGAACGGCCCGAAGAACGACAGCCGCCACAACCACTGCATGAAGCGCAGGTGGTGCACGAGCAGCGCGAACGCCAGCCCGAGCAGCACCAGCGGGATCGTGCTGAGCACGGTGAAGACCAGGGTGTTCCACAACGAGCGCCACATGCGGGGGTCGCCGAAGGCCTCGGCGTAGTTGGCGAACCCGACGAGGTGGTCGTTGCCGCCGGCGATGTTGACGCTCGACAGGCTCATCCGGAAGCCGAGCAGCGTCGGCCAGACCAGGAAGACCACGTAGACCAGCAGGAACGGGGCCACGAACAGCAGCCCGTGCTGCGTCCAGCCGCGCCGGACCTTGGCCCTGGCGGCGGGCCCGGAGGAGGCCGCGGGAGCCGCGACGGTGGTGGTCATGGGCGCTCCTCGTCAGGGAAGGGGTTCGGGGCGGCCAGCAGCCGCCGCAGCGAGGCCCTGGCCGCGGCCAGGCCGTCCTCCGGCGTACGTTCACCGCTGATGACGGGGGAGAACGCCTCGCCGAACTCGATCCACAACCGTGACGCGGAGCCCGCGAACCACACCTGGGGATCGAGCGCGACCTCGGTGACGACCGAGCGGTACTCCGACTGCGGGTCCAGCGCGAGGTATTCGGGCAGTTCCAGGGTCGGCAGGTACGCGGGCACGTGGCCGGCCACGGCCCAGTCGGCGCTGTTCTTGACGAGGTAGGCGATGAACTCGTACGTGGCGCGCTCGACCTCGGGATCGCGGTCGCGCTGGTGCGGCAGGACGAAGGCGTGGCAGTCGGCCTGCGCCGAGCCGGTGCCGAAGACGGCGGGGAAGCGGGTCATGCTGAACGGCGTCCCGCGCTCCTTGAGCCCGGTGGTCTCCCAGTCGCCGTTCCACAGGAAGGCGGCCTGGCCGTTGGTGAAGTTGGCCACGGAGGCGCCGTAGTCGGTGCGCCAGTCGCACAACCCCTCCTTGCCGAGCCGCTGCATGAACCGCAGTACTTCGAGCGCCTTGGCGTCGTCGATGGTGATCGTGGTGCCGTCGTCGGACAGCAGAGTGCCGCCGCTCTGCGGGTACAGCGACCACCACACGCGCCACGGCCCGACCGTGCCGAGGCCGAGCGCGTCGAAGGCGAGCGGCGGCCTTCCGCCCATCACCTCCTTGGCCTTCGTCAGCTGCTCCACCAGCTCGTCGACGCCGGTGGTAGGCCGCAGTTCGCCGTCGGAGCCGAGCAGCCCGGCCTTGCCGCAGATGTCGGTGTTGTAGTACTGAACCATCGGGTGGGCGTCGAACGGGATGGCGTACAGGACGCCGTCGATGTGGGCCCGCTCCCAGATCGGCGGGCTGAAGTCGGAGCCTCGCAGGCCGACCTCCGCCAGCAGGCGCTCGTTGACGGGGTCGAGGATCTGGCCGGCCCCGATCCCGGCGAGCCTGGCCAGGTGGAAGGTGGCCAGATCGGGCGATCGCCCGCCGGAGCCCGCCATGGCGATCTTCGTGTAGTACGGCTCGCCCCAGGCGAGCACGTTCTCCTCGACGAAGATCTCCGGGGCTTGCGCGGCGAACGCGTTCACCATGTTGTTCATGATGATGCCGTCGCTCGCGCCCATGAAGTGCCAGTACTGGACCCGGGTCTGGGAGGAGCCCAGTCCTACGGGGATGGCGCAGCCGGAGGCGGCGGCGCCGAGCAGGGCGAGGCTGCCGCCGAGGAGATGCCGGCGCGAGATGTCGGGGGGACCGTGCACAGTGGCCTCTTCCTACCGTGCCGATGATCGGCCGTACTCGCTGATGTTCTCGTTAACAACAGGGGATTCAGGGCAGCCGCGAACCAAGGTGCCGCACCGCGGCGCAGACGAGGGTGGCGATCCGCCGGGTTGCGGAGGTCGCCGCGCAGACCCCGGTTTCTGTGGGGTTACCCGAGTGTCAGCAGGAACACCTGGCGTGTCAAGGCCTCGCGGAAAACGCTTCCCAAGACGGGAGGAGCGAGCCCGGCCCCCTTGACCCCACCCGCTGATAACGCTAACAATCTCAAGCGACGTCACGCCCGCGACACCAGGAGTCCTCTCCGTGCACCAGGCAGAACTCACGCTCGATCCCGCGTTCAAGGTGGCTCCGGTACGCCGGCGCACCTTCGGCACGTTCGTCGAACACCTCGGGCGATGCGTCTACACCGGGATCTACGAGCCGGACCACCCCGAGGCCGACGGCGACGGCTTCCGCCGCGACGTGCTCGACCTGACCAGGGAGCTCGGCGTGTCAACCGTCCGCTACCCCGGCGGCAACTTCGTCTCCGGCTACCGGTGGGAGGACGGCATCGGCCCGGTCGCCGAGCGGCCGCGCCGGCTCGACCTGGCCTGGCACAGCACAGAGACGAACGAGGTCGGCGTCGACGAGTTCGTGCGCTGGTGCCGCAAGGCCGGTGTGGAGCCCATGATGGCGCTCAACCTCGGCACCCGCGGCATCGCCGAGGCCCTCGACCTGCTCGAATACTGCAACCACCCGTCCGGCACCACGCTGTCGGACCTGCGCGTCGCCAACGGCTCGAAGGAACCGCACGGCATCAGGATGTGGTGCCTCGGCAACGAGATGGACGGCCCCTGGCAGACCGGCCACAAGACGGCCCGCGAATACGGGCGGCTGGCGGCGGAGACCGCCCGCGCGATGCGCACGATGGACAGGAGCCTGGAGCTGGTGGCCTGCGGCAGCTCGGGTTCGAGCATGCCGACCTTCGGCGCGTGGGAGGCCACGGTGCTGGAGGAGACGTACGACGTGGTCGACTACGTCTCCTGCCACGCCTACTACGAGGAGAAGGACGGCGACCTCGGCAGCTTCCTGGCCTGCTCGACCGACATGGAGTACTTCATCTCCTCGGTCGTGGCCACCGCCGACCACGTGGGGGCACGGCTGAAGTCGCGCAAGCGCATCGACGTCTCCTTCGACGAGTGGAACGTCTGGTACCTGTCGCGTTTCCAGAACGCCGAGCCGCCCGAGGACTGGCCGGTCGCGCCGCCGCTGCTGGAGGACCACTACCACCTGGCCGACGCGGTGGCGTTCGGCGGGCTGCTGATCACGCTGCTGCGCAACAGCGACCGGGTGACGGCCGCGTCGCTGGCCCAGCTCGTGAACGTCATCGCACCGATCATGACGGAGCCCGGCGGGCGGGCCTGGCGCCAGACGACGTTCCATCCGTTCGCGCAGGCGTCCAGGTACGCGGCGGGCGACGTGCTGCGAGTCGAGCCGGTCTCGCCGTCGTACGAGACGAAGGAGTACGGCGAGGTGCCGCTGCTGCACGCCGTGGCCACGCACGCGGACGAGGGCACGACGCTGTTCGCGGTCAACCGCTCCACCGACGCGCCGCTGTCGCTGGCCATCGACACGCGGGCGCTCGGCGGGCGGCGCATCGTCGAGGCCACCACCCTGACCGACGACGACGTCTACGCCCGCAACACGGCCGACGCCCCCGACCGGATCGCGCCCAGGCCGAACCCCGACGTCGAGCACGACCCGGCCCGCGTCCTGCTGCCGCCGGTGTCGTGGAACGTGATCAGGCTGGCCTGAGGCTCATCCCGGGACGGCGCCGGTGCTCTCCCTGACGACGAGCTCCGGCTCGACCAGGCGCCGCCCCTCGGGGTCGGCGCCCGCCATCCGGTCGAGCAGCATGTGGAAGGCGAGCCGGCCGACCTCGCCGAAGTCCTGGCGTACGGTGGTCAGCGGCGGCCAGTAGTAGGCCGACTCGGGGATGTCGTCGAAGCCCGCCACGCTGACGTCCTCGGGCACCCGCCGCCCCGCCTCGCGCAGCGCCCGCAGCACGCCGAGCGCCATCTGGTCGTTGGCCACGAACACGGCGGTGAGCTCGGGCTCCTCGGCCAGGCCGCGGCCGAGCCGGTAGCCGGAGCGCGAGCTCCAGTCGCCGCGCACCACGTCGGGCACCGGCCGGCCGGCCTCCTCCAGCACCCCGCGCCAGCCCTCGATGCGGCCGTCGGCGTCGAGCCAGTCGGCCGGGCCCGCGACGTGCCAGACCGTGCGGTGGCCGAGGCTGAGCAGGTGCCTGGTCACGCGTACGGCTCCGGCCCGCTGGTCGACCTTGGCCACGGGCACGGGGGTGTCGTCGCCGGCGTCGACCGCCACGGCCGGCAGCTCGGGCGGCAGGTGCCGCAGCCCCTCGGAAGCCGACTCGTGCGGGGCGACGATGATCACGCCGTCGACGGCCTGGGCGCGCAGCCGCTGCACGCCCTCCTCCATCGACCTGCGGTTGAGCGAGCTGAGGCTGGCGATGCTGACGTTGTAGCCGGCGTTCCTCGCGGCCTGCTCGATGTAGTAGAGGGTGGTTGCGGGGCCGTAGAGGGTGGTGTCGATGCTGACCACGCCGAGCACGCCTGAGCGGCCGGTCACGAGCTGCCGGGCCGCCTGGTTGGGCCGGTAGTCGAGCTCCCTGACCGCGGCCAGCACCCGCGCACGGGTCTCGGCGCGCACCCGGTCGGGATCGTTGAGCACCCGCGAAACGGTCATGGCCGACACGCCCGCGAGCACCGCCACGTCCATGAGCACCGCAGGCCTGCCATTCCTGGATCTCACCGCGGCTCACCCCCTAGCGGTAACGCTAACAGGCGGAGGGGGCCCGCGCGCGACCGGTGGACGTCCTGTCCACCCCTGCGCAGGGGCGGGCAGGACGGCGGGCAGCCGGCGGGCAGGACAGCAG
>NZ_SMLD01000141.1:0-24381 GCF_004352805.1 Nonomuraea mesophila | reverse complement strand
CTCCCCACCGTCCCCGCTCGCCGCGCCCGCCGCCTCCGACCGGCCGTCCGCGTCCGCCCGACCTGCCGCGCCCGGCGCGCCCGCTGGGTCCGCCGCGCCGGCCGAGCCGGTCTATCGGCTGCCCGACCTGCAGAAAGACGTGCTCGACGAGGCCCCCGCGAGTGTGCCGCCCGCTCGGGAGGAGGGCGGGATGCTGGCGCCGCGGCCGGTGCGGGCCAGGCCCGCACCGAAGCGGCGTCCGGCGCCGGTCGGGCCGCAGAAGGCGCGGCGCCGCCGGGAGCGCCACTACGACTGGGTCTGGGAGCTGGTCGGGTTCCTGATGTGCGTGGCGATCGCGATGATCGTCTTCTTCTCCATGCCGATCTTCAACGGCTGACCGCCGCCGGCCCGCCCCGGGCCGGCGGCGGATCAGGCCGCGGACAGGATGAGACCGCTGGTCGGCACCCCCGTCCCGGCCGTGACCAGGACGTTGGCGACACCGGCCAGCTGGTTGGCGGCGGTGCCCCTGATCTGGCGCACCGCCTCCGCGATGCCGTTCATGCCGTGGATGTACGCCTCCCCGAGTTGCCCGCCGTGCGGGTTGACCGGCAGGCGCCCGTCCAGCTCGATGCCCCCGTCCTTGACGAACTCCGGTGCCTCGCCGCGAGCGCAGAAGCCGAGCTCCTCCAGCTGGGTGAGCACGAACGGGGTGAAGTGGTCGTACAGGATGGCGGTGGTGATGTCGCGGGGTGTCAGGCCGGACTGTTGCCAAAGTTGCCGGGCGACGACCGACATCTCGGGAAGGCCGGTCATGTCGTCCCGGTAGTAGCTCGTCATCATCATCTGGTCCGCGCCCGCCCCCTGGGCCGCCGCCGTGATGTACGCCGGCGAGCGGCGCAGGTCGCGGGCGTGTTCGGCGCCGGTCACGACGAGCGCCACCGCGCCGTCGCTCTCCTGGCAGCAGTCGAGCAGGTGCAGCGGCTCCACGATCCACCTGGACGCCTGGTGCTCCTCCAGCGTGATGGGCCGCCGGTAGAACCAGGCGGCCGGGTTGGTGGCCGCGTGCCTGCGCATGGCCACCGCCACCCGGCCGAAGTCCTCGGAGCTCGCGCCGTGGACGTGCAGATAGCGCTGCGCGAACATGGCCACCCAGGCCGCCGGCGTCATCAGCCCGAACGGCACGTGCCAGCTCATCTCCAGCCCCTGCGAGGTGGGTTCGCCTCCCATCCCGGCGTTCGGCTGGCCGAAGCGGCGTCCCGAGCGTTCGTTGAAGGCGCGGTAGCACACCACCGTACGCGCCATGCCCGTCGCCACGGCCATGGCGGCGTGCGCCACCGTCCCGCAGGCCGCGCCGCCTCCGTAGTCGACGCGGGAGAAGTACGTCAGCTCGCCGATGCCCGTCTCCCTGGCCACGGCGATCTCCTGGTTGGCGTCCTGGGTGAAGGTCACCAGGGCGTCCACGTCACCGGGTGACAACCCGGCGTCGTCCAGCGCCGACAGCACGGCCTCGGCGGCGAGCCGCAGCTCCGACCGTCCCGACCGTTTGCTGAACTCGGTGGCTCCGATGCCCGCGATGGCGGCGCTCGTTCGCGACAACGCCCTCTCCTTCTGGTTCATCCGGCTGGGGGAAGGTTCAGGGTGACGGTGCCGGTGGCGTGGGAGCCCAGGCTCACCTCGCCGCGCACCTCGACCGTGACGCGCCCGCCGTCGCGCGACACCACCGTCCCGGTGAAGGTCAGGCGGTCGCCCGCGTACGCCGGGACGCCGAGCCTGACGTCGATGCCCTCGATGACGGCTTCCGGGCCCGCCCAGTCGGTGACGTACCGCTGGACCAGGCCCATCGTGGTCAGGATGTTGAGGAAGATGTCCTTCGAGCCCTGGGCGCGGGCCCGTTCCGTGTCGTGGTGCACCGGGGTGAAGTCCATGGTGGCCAGGGCGGCCGAGACGACCACGGTGGGCGTGAGCCCGATGGACAGCCCCGGCAGCTCGGCTCCTGCCTCGACCTCGTCCGCGGTCAGGGTCCGCATCACGCCTCCTCCGGGGTCCACAGGGGAAGGACGAGCCGGTCGTCCATCGGCCGGTACGTCACGCGCAACGCCATGCCGATCTCCACCTCCCCGGGCGGGCAGCCCACGACGTTGCCCACGATCCGTACGCCCTCCGGCAGCTCCACCACGCCCACCACGAACGGCGTCTCGCGGCCGGGCACCGGCGGATGGTGGTGGACGACGTAGCTGTGGAGGGTTCCGTGGCCGCTCGCGACCGTGTAGGTCAGGCGGGACGAGCGGCAGCGCGGGCACAGGGGGCCCGGCGGGTGGCGCAACCGGCCGCAGTCGGCGCAGGTCTGGATGCGCAGCTCGCCGTTCTTCGCGCCCTCCCAGAAGAACGCCGTGTCCTGGTTGACCGCCGGCTGCAACGGGTACGGCGGCCGCTCCTCGCCCGCGCCTTCTTTGGGCCGGAACTTGAGCACGCGGAAGAGCATCTCGGCCACCGGCTCGTCGCCGTCGCCGTACCAGGTGACGTTCCAGGTGGCGAAGTAGCCCACGCCCAGCGCGGTCCGTTTGGGGCCCGCCAGGTCCGTGAACCGGGTGGCGGACGTCAGCCGCTCGCCCACGCGCGCGTAGCGGTGGTAGGTCTGCTCGCAGTTCGTCGCCACCACACCCGTGTAGCCGGCGCCGTCGAGCGCGGTCATCAGGTCGTCCACCGGCGAACGGCCCTGGCGGGGAGCCTGCATGGTCCACACCTGCGCCATCGCGGGCGGGGCCAGGCCCCGGTCCAGGTAGGCCGGGTTGGTGTCGCCCATGGCGGCCAGCCAGTGCCTGATCATGGGCGCGTTCACCGGGTCGGGGCCCGGTGCGCCGCGCACCTCCCCCAGCGCCGCCTGCTTGCCCGCCAGCTCCCGCAACTCCTCGTCGGTCATCGCGGGGGCCTCGGCAGGTTCAGGCCGAGCATCGCGATCAGCTCCCGCTGCACCTCGTTCACCCCGCCACCGAACGTCAGCACCACCGCGCCCTTGACCCCGTGGTCGACCCGTTCCAGCAGTTCGGCGGTCTCGGGGTCGGACGGGTCGCCGTACCTCGCCAGGGTGTCGCCGACGATCCTGCCCGCTTCCTGCATGCGCTCCGAGCCGTAGATCTTGGTGGCGGACGCGTCGGGCGCCCCCAGCCAGCCGAGGTCCATGTTGGCGGCGACCTGCCAGTTGAGCAGCTCGTTGGTGCGGAAGGCCGCCCACACCGCGGCCAGCGCGCGCCGTACGTCCGGATGGTCCGCCAGACCCGTACGGCGGGCCCAGGCGAGGAAACGGTCGTAGGTCTGGCCGAGGTTTCCCGCGGGGCCGAGGGTGACACGTTCGTGGTTGAGCTGGTTGACGATCAGGTCCCAGCCGCGGTCCACCTCGCCGACCACCATGTCCACGGGGACACGCACGTCGGAGTAGTAGGTGGCGTTGGTGTGGTGGCGGCCGTCCATGGTCACGATCGGGGTCCACGAGTAGCCGGGGTCGTCCGTGGAGACGATCATCATGGTGATGCCCTTGTGCTTCTTGGCCTCGGGGTTCGTACGGGCCGCGAGCCAGATGTACTGCGCGTAATGCGCGCCGCTGGTGAAGATCTTCTGCCCGTTGACGACGTAGTGGTCGCCGTCGAGCACCGCCGTGGTCCGCAGGGAGGCCAGGTCGGTGCCCGCCTCCGGCTCGCTGTAGCCGATGGCGAAGTGGCACTCGCCGGCGAGGATGCGCGGCAGGAAGAAGTCCTTCTGCTCCGGCGTCCCGTACTGCATGAGCGTGGGCCCGACGGTCTGCACCGTGATGATCGGGTACGGCACGCCGGCGCGGGCGATCTCGTTGGCGAAGATCTGCTGCTCCAGGGGGCCGTAGCCGCCACCGCCGTACTCCTTGGGCCAGCCGAGGCCGAGTTTGCCGTCGCGACCGAGGCGGCGGCAGTGCTCCATGTACGTCTCGCCGAACGGATCCCCGGCGATCTTCCCGCGGTCCTCGGCGGTCAGGCAGCCCTGGAAGTACTCGCGCAGCTCGTCCCGGAGCGCGCGCTGGTCAGGGGTGAGGTCGATCAGCATCAGACGAGCGCTCCCATCAGGTCGAGCTGGGCTCCGGCGCCGCCGAGCAGGTGGGACAGGTGCTTGGCCTGCGCGAAGTAGCGGTGCAGCGGGTAGGTCACGTCCAGCCCGAGCCCGCCGTGCAGGTGCTGGCAGGTGTGGAGCGCCTTGACGGCCTCTCCGGCGTGGTACGCGGCCAGCGCCAGGTCATGGTCGGCCGGCAGCCCCTCCCCCAGCCGCCAGGCCGCCGACCACATGGCCACGTCGAGCGCCCGTCCCGCGATGTAGACGTCGGCGATCTGCATGGTCACCGCCTGGAACTCGGCCAGCGCCCGCCCGAACTGCCGACGTGTCCTGATGTACGACGTGGTCAGCTCCAGCGCTCCCGCGAGGACGCCGGAGGCCTGGGCGGCGACGGCGGCCATGAACAACCTCCTGGTTCCCTCGGCCGCCTCGGGCCCGCCGACCCGTTCTGCCGGGGCCTCGTCGAGCACGAGGGTGGCCGCGGGTTCGCCGGTGGAGGCGAACTCGGGACTCACCCGCACCCCGCGCACCGGCCCACCGGGGCCGCCCGCCCCGTCCGGTATCCCTTCGACCAGGAACAACCCCGCGTCGGCGGCGACGAGCGCCGAGCCGCCGAGATGGGGCACCGACACCTTCCGCCCCGTCAACGCCCATCCGCCGTCGGATGCCGGCGTTCCGCCAGCGTCGCCCGGCGCACCGGACGGAACCGATCCTCCACGCGCGGAGCCGTCCGCGACGGGCGGGTCGCCGGTACGACGCGCGGCCGTCGCGGGCGGGTCGGCCAGGGCCCGGCCGGGCTCGCGGAGCGCGACGGTGCCCCGGGTGAGGCGACGCTGCTGGTCAGGGGTGCCGTGGCGGGCCAGGGCCAGCGTGCTCACCAGCGTGGCCAGCGCGGGGACCGGCGCCGCCCGCGCCCCCACCTCGCGCAGCACCACGGCCATCTCCACCGGCCCGAGCCCGGCCCCGCCCGCCTCCTCGGGGACGCACACGCTCATCAGCCCGGCCTGCCAGAGCCGGTCCTCGCCCCCTTCCCTGGCCAGGACCTCGGCCGCCAGCTTCTTCAGGTCCTGCTGGGTCTCGTCGAGATTGAAATCCATCAGAGTCTCCCGAGGGGACCGTCGCCTTGAGGAGGCGGGGGGATAGGGAGCGGGAGGGCCGCCAAGGCCCGAGCGTGCCCTGACCTGTCAGGTCCGCGCATCACGGATGTCCTTCCTAATTTGGTCGGCGGCCTGCCGATATCGTGGTGATGTCGTTACCGAACGTGTTGGGGGATGGGGTGTGCGCAGGTCGTTTCGGCTCTTGCTGCGCCCCACGGCTCGGCAGGCGGCGGCGCTGGCGGCGTGTGTGGAGGACCACCGGACGCTGTACAACGCCGCTTGGGAGCACCGGCGCACCGCCTATGCCAGGGCGGGGGTGAGTGTCCGGTACGGCGAGCAGTCGGCCGAGCCGAAACACATCCGCGCCGATGATGCGGACGGGCAGGGGCGTTGGTCGGAAGCAGGGACGCGAGTGTGTCCGCGGTCATCGCTCCTCCAGCAAGCGCTAGGTCAGACGAATCGCAAACTAGAACAGATTCTAATATCTGTCCAGTAGCCACTTATCCCAATAAGTCGAGATATACGCCTCTAGCGCCGTAGACATGCGCCTATACGGCAAGTTTGTGACCCCCGAGTAACAAGCCGCGCCATCGAGAAATCAGATAACGTGTTCTTATGCGTACCACGCACGCGACGACCGCCGCGCCCTCCGGCGACATCGAGAGGGCCATCGACAGCCACCCCGCCCCTGGCGGGCACAGCCTCCGTAGTCGCAGCCAGCACCAGCGCCGCAAGCGCATCGTCCAGGCCGCGGCGGCGCTGGCCTCGCGCGGCGGGGTCGAGGCGATGCAGATGCGCACCGTGGCCGAGCGTGCGGGCGTGGCGCTCGGCACGCTCTACCGCTACTTCCCGTCCAAGATGGACCTGGTCGTGGCGGTCGTCGGCGAGGAGCTCGACCTGCTGGAGAGCAGCATCGAACGCCGCCCGCCCGGCGCCGCCACCGCGGCGAGCCGCGCGGTCGACGTGCTGATGCGGGCGACCCGCGGGCTCATGCGCGAGCCCGAGCTGGCCGACGCGCTCATCCGTTCCCTGATCATGGCCGAGGTGCAGACGCCGTTCGGCGACCGGATGACGGGCCTGCTGCTGCGCGTCTCGGCCGACGGCCTGTCGATCGAGGACGCCACCGAGGAGCAGCTCGACCTCGCGGGGTCGCTGGCCAGCGTGTGGGTGCAGGAGCTGCTGGAGATGCTGCGCGGGCGCCGCACGTACGACCAGATCCAGCGCCGCATCGAGACCGCGGCCACCAGACTGCTCACCGGAATCTGAGCCACCCGCTGGGTCCTGTCGGGCCGAATTGACCGCCCGATGGTAAAGCTTTCGCCGTTATGTCAGTGGCGGCGTCTATACAGGGGGTATGACCGACAAGCCGACGAACGAGGACTTCCTCCGGCAGGCTGATCCGATGCGGCGCGAGCTGCTGGCGCACTGCTACCGGATGATGGGCTCGGTGCACGACGCCGAGGACCTCGTTCAGGAGACCTACCTCCGCGCGTGGCGTGCCTACGACGGGTTCGAGGGGCGCTCCTCGCTACGCACGTGGCTCTACCGCATCGCCACCACCACCTGCCTGACCGCGCTGGAGAGCCGCGGCAGGCGGCCGCTGCCCACGGGCCTCGGCGCTCCGAGCACGGAGGCCACCGCTCCACTGGTGCGAGACACCGAGGTGCCGTGGCTGGAGCCCGTGCCCGACGCGCTGGCGGGCGCGGGCGCCGACGATCCCGCCGCGATCGTGACCTCGCGCGAGAGCATCAGGCTCGCGCTGATCGCCGCCCTGCAGCACCTGCCGCCCCGGCAGCGCGCGGTGCTGGTCCTGCGGGACGTGCTGCGATGGAAGGCGGCCGAGGTGGCCGAGGCGGTCGGCGTCTCCACCGCGGCCGTCAACAGCATCCTCCAGCGGGCCCGCGCCCAGCTCAAGGACGTGTCGCCGACCATGGACGACCCGGTCGAGCCGCTGACGCGGGAGCAGCGTGAACAGCTCGACCGTTACGTCGCGGCGTTCGAGAACTACGACATCGACAGCCTGGTCCACCTGTTCACCGAGGACGCGGTGTGGGAGATGCCGCCGTTCACCGGCTGGTACCAGGGGCCGCGCGCGATCGCCGAGCTCGTCAAGGTGCGGTGCCCGGCCGAGAAGGCCGGCGACCTGCGGCTGGTGCCGATCGAGGCCAACGGCCAGCCGGGCTTCGCCCTCTACCACCTCGAAGAGGGTGTGCACCGGCGGTTCGGGCTGATGGTGATGACGTTCACCGGGGAGCGCGTCAGCCACGTCGGGATGTTCTTCGACCTGCGGCTGTTCGACACGTTCGGGCTGCCGGAGACTTTGCCGGCCGAGGCTTCCGCGACAAAGTAGAACGCGTTACTGTCGCCTCCAGAGCATCGTTCTGGAGGCGACAGTGGGCACACCTGTGATCGTCGAGGCCGTTCGCACCCCCATCGGCAAGCGGGCGGGCTGGCTGGCCGAGCTCAAACCGCAACAGGTTCTGGCTACCGCGTTGAACGGGCTCGTACGCCGTTCCGGCCTCGACCCGGCGGCCGTCGACCAGGTGTTCGCCGGTTGCGTGACGCAGGCGGGCGAGCAGGGCGGGCACATCGGCCGCCACGCCTGGCTCTACGCGGGGCTGCCCTACCAGACGGGCGTCACCACCGTCGACGCGCAGTGCGGGTCCTCGCAGCAGGCGGTGCACCTGGCGGCGGCCCTGATCAGCGCGGGCATCATCGAGACGGGCGTCGGGTGCGGGGTCGAGGTGATGAGCCGGGCGCCGCTGGGCAGCAACGTACGCCCCGCCAGCCCGCGCCCCGACGACTGGAGCATCGACCTGCCCGACCAGTTCACCGCGGCCGAGCGGATCGCCCGGCGGCGCGGTCTGACGCGCGAGAGCCTCGACTGGTTCGGGGCGCGCTCGCAGCGGCTGGCGGCCAAGGCGTGGGCCGACGGGCGGTTCGAGCGGGAGATCGTGCCCGTCGGCGAGGTACGCAAGGACCAGGGGCTGCGCGAGACCACCGTGGATAGCCTGGCCGGGCTCAAGCCGGTGGCGGAGGGCGCGCTGCACACCGCGGGCACCTCCTCGCAGATCTCCGACGGGGCGGCGGCCGTGCTGGTGATGAGCGAGCGGGCGGCGCGGCGGCACGGGCTGCGGCCCCGGGCGCGCATCCTGGCGCAGGCCCTCGTCGGCGCGGAGCCGTACTACCACCTGGACGGGCCCGTGGACGCGACGGCGAAGGCGCTCGCCGCGGCCGGCATGACGATCGGCGACATCGACAGGTTCGAGGTGAACGAGGCGTTCGCGTCGGTCGTGCTGTCGTGGGCGGGCGTGCACGAGCCCGACCTGGACAGGGTCAACCCGAACGGCGGCGCGATCGCGCTCGGCCACCCGGTGGGGGCCACGGGAGCGCGGCTGATCACCACGGCCCTGCACGAGCTGGAACGCTCGGACTCGGCGACCGCGCTGGTGACGATGTGCGCGGGTGGGGCGCTGGCCACGGCGACGATTCTGGAGCGCATCGGCTGATTTTTCAGGTCAATCTTCACGCAGGGGGGCCCATGAAGACCAGACGCAGGCCGTACACCGAGCAACGTCCTCAGGAGCTCGGCGGCGGGGTGTGGAGCGTGCCGGTGCCGATCCCCGGCAACCCGCTCGGCTACACGCTCGTCTACGCCGTCGAATCCCCCCAGGGGCCGGTGCTGGTCGACGCCGGGTGGAACCATCCGGAGGCGTGGGAGGCGCTCAGCGGCGGCCTGGCGGCGCTCGGGATGGACGTGGTTTCCGTGCGCGGCGTGGTCGTCACCCATTTCCATCCCGACCACGCCGGGCTCGCCGGGCAGGTCAGGGAGGCGTCCGGCGCCTGGATCGCCATGCACGAGGACGACGCGGCGCTGGTCAAGCTCATGAACGAGTACGCGGGCGACGCGCACGACACGTTCCAGTCCGACATGCTCAGGCGGGCGGGGGCCGATCCCGGCGAGGCGCGCGAGGTCATGGGCGGGCGTCCCGCGCCGCCGGCGCAGCCCGATCGCGAGTTGCGCGACGGCGACCTGGTGGACCTGCCGGGGCGCAGGCTGCGGGCCGTGCACACGCCCGGCCACACGCCCGGCCACATCTGCCTGCACCTGGAGGACGCCGATCGGCTCTTCACCGGTGACCACGTCCTTCCCGGCATCACTCCACACGTCGGCATCTACCCCTACGACCGTGACGACGTCGATCCGCTCGGGGATTTCCTGCGATCATTGGATCGGGTGGCCGGGTTGGGGCCGCTGGACGCGCTGCCAGCACATGAATGGACATTTCCGGATGTGGCCGCGCGGGCCGCCGAGATCCGCGACCATCACGAGGAGAAGCTCCAACGGCTGCGCGCCCTCCTGGCCGAGCGGCCGGAACCGCTGACCATCTGGGAGGTCGCCGCGATGATGACGTGGAACAGGCCATGGGACGAGCTGGCCCCCATGCTGAGAGGCATGGCCGCCGGAGAGGCCGCGGCCCACCTGCGCACCCTGGAGGTGCAGGGGCACGTACGCCGCCACGCCGGTGTCGAGCCGGTCCGCTTCCAGGCTCTAGACTCCTAGACATCCGATGTCTAGGGAGAGAAGCGTGGCGGTCACCGACGCGGCCATCGACAAGATCAAGCAAATGATCGTCTCCGGCGAGCTGGCGCCGGGAGACCGGCTGCCCAAGGAGGCCGACCTCGCCGAACGGCTCGGACTGTCCCGCAACTCGCTGCGCGAGGCCGTGCGCGCGCTGTCGCTGATCAACGTGCTCGACGTGCGCCAGGGCGACGGCACCTACGTCACCAGCCTGGAGCCGCGCCTGCTGCTCGACACCATGTCGTTCGTGCTCGACCTGCACCGCGACGACACGGTGCTGCAGTTCTTCGAGGTCCGCCGCATCCTTGAGCCGGCCGCCACGGCGATGGCGACCGAGCTGATGACCGACCAGGACATCGCCGAGCTGCGCGAGATCCTCGACGCGCTGCCCGCCGAGCCCACGGTCGAGGAGCTGGTGGCCAACGACCTGACCTTCCATCAGCGCATCGCCCGGGGGTCGGGCAACAGCGTGCTCTGCTCGTTCATCGAGAGCCTGTCAGGTCCGACCACTCGGGCGCGGATCTGGCGCGGCCTCACCCAGGAGGGCGCGATGGAGAAGACCAGGGAGCAACACACCGCGATCTACGAGGCCATCGCCGCCCGCAGGCCCGACGTCGCCCGCTCCTGGGCCACCGTGCACGTGGCCGGGGTGGAGTCGTGGCTGCGCCGGGCACTGGAGCTCGACTGATCGCCGGCGACAGCCCTCCAGCTCGACGGATCACCGGGGACAGCCCTCCAGCTAGGCTGATCACCAGGGACAGCCGCCCAGCTCGACGGATCACCAGGTGCGGCCCTGGCTGATCGCCAAGGGCGGCCCTTCAGCGTTGCCCGGCTCCTAGGAGAGCCGCGCCCGCAGCAGGTTGAAGGACACCGGCGGCAGCACCGCCGTGAGCCGGTCACCGTCGATCTTCGCTCCGCCGGCGGCCCGAGGCTCCACGCGGCGCGGCTCCCTCTCGGTGTTGCGCGCCCCCGTGTCGTCGTCGGCGACCGTGACGTGCGAGAGGTCCGTCGCCCGCGGCAGGCCGCGCAGGTCGATCTCCACCGGCAGCGGCCGGTCGCCGCGGTTGACCGCGAAGACGGCCAGCCGGTCCTCGTCCAGCGTCGCCGCGGTGGCCAGCACGGGCACCTCGCCGTAACGCTCGGTCGGCATGGCGGGCGCCGTGGCCTGCACGCGCAGGATGCGGCCGCGGGCGTGGGCGGCGGTGAGCGCGAACGGGTGGAAGATCGTCTGCCGCCAGGCCGGGCCGCCCGGTTCGGTGCGGATGGGGGCGATCACGTTGGCGAGCTGGGCCTGGCAGGCGATGCCGACCCGGTCGGCGTGGTTGAGCAGGGTGATGAGCAGGCTGCCGACGACGGCCGCGCCGGCCACGTCGTACTCCTCCTCGATGATGCGCGGCGCGTGCTCCCAGTCCAGGCTGCCCTCGCCGCCGAACAGGCTCTGCGACCAGACGTTCCACTCGTCGAAGGAGACCTTGAGCCGCTTGCGGCTGCCGAGCTTGGCGGCCACGTGGTCGGCCGTGGCGATCACGCCCTCGATCTGCTGCTCCATCTCCACGGCCGAGGCCAGGAAGTCGGCCCGGCCGCCGCCCACCGGGTCGTAGTAGGAGTGCGCGGAGATGTAGTCGACCTGGTCGTAGCAGTGCTCCAGGACCGTGGCCTCCCACGAGCCGAACGTCGGGATGCGCATGTTGGAGCTGCCGCAGGCGACCAGTTCCAGGCCGGGGTCCACCCGGCGCATGGCCTTGGCCGCCTCGTACGCGAGCCTGCCGTACTCGTCGGCCGTCTTGCCGCCGATCTGCCAGGGCCCGTCCATCTCGTTGCCCAGGCACCACACCCTGATGCCGTACGGCTCCGGCACGCCGTGCTTGATCCGCAGGTCGGACCAGCGGGTGCCACCGGGGAAGTTGGCGTACTCGACGAGGTCGCGGGCCTCCTTGACACCCCTGGTGCCCAGGTTGACGGCCATCACCGGCTCGGCGTCCACCTCGCGCAGCCAGGTCATGAACTCGTCGAGCCCGAAGGCGTTCGTCTCGATCTGCCTCCAGGCCAGGTCGAGCCGCGTGGGCCGCTCGGAGGCGGGTCCGACGCCGTCCTCCCATTCGTAGTTGGAGACGAAGTTGCCGCCCGGATAGCGCACGGCGGTGACGCCCATCTCCCTGGTCAGCTCGATGACGTCGCGGCGCAGCCCGTCCTCGCCCGCCCGCGGGTGCCCGGGCTCGAACACGCCTGTGTAGACGCATCGCCCCATGTGCTCGACGAACGAGCCGAACAGGCGCTTCCCGACCGGGCCTACCTCGAACGCCGGGTCCAGGGTGAGCTTGGCGGAATCCATGGGCACGTCCTCCTTCGTCAGGGCTCTGCTCATTGATACATCGTTGTATTCAACGTTGTAAACACGGGTCATACACTTTCACGTCATGGAGAAACCCCGCGTCGGTCTCAAGGACGTGGCCAGGCTGGCCGGAGTCTCGGTGAAGACCGTCTCGAACGTCGTCAACGGCTACGTACACGTCACCCCGGCGACCAGGAGCCGGGTCGAGGCGGCCATCAAGGAGCTCAACTACCGCCCCAACCTGTCGGCCAGAAACCTGCGGCAGGGCCGTACCGGGATCATCGCCCTGGCCGTGCCCGAGCTGGACATCCCCTACTTCGCGGAGCTGGCCAGGTTCGTGGTGAGCGCGGCGGAGGAACGCGGGCTGACCGTGCTGATCGACCAGACGGGCGCGTCGCGCGAGCGCGAGCAACTCGTGGCCGAGGGGTTCCGCGCCCACCTGATCGACGGGCTGATCTTCAGCCCGCTCGCGCTGACACCCGAGGACCTGGCCGCCCGCGTGGACGACACGCCCATGGTGCTGCTGGGCGAGCGCGTCTACGACGGACCCGCCGACCACGTCGTGGTGGACAACGTGGCGGCGGCCAAGGAAGCCACCCTCCACCTGGCCGCGACCGGCCGGCGGCGCATCGCGGCGATCGGCGCCCAGGACGACGTCGCGGCGGAGACGTCACGGCTGCGGCTGGCCGGCTATGCCGAGGCGCTGGCCGAGGCCGGCCTGCCCGCCGACGACCGGCTCGTGCAGCACGTCGACACCTACCACCGCGCCGACGGTGCCCGCGCGATGGCCCGCCTGCTCGACTCCGGCCCGGCGCCGGACGCGGTCTTCTGCTTCAACGACCTGCTCGCCCTCGGCGCCCTGCGCACGCTGCTGGAGCGCGGCCACGACGTGCCCGGCGACGTGGCGCTGGCGGGCTTCGACGACATCGAGGACGGCCGGTACGCCACTCCCACCCTCACCACGATCTCCCCCGACAAGCAGGCGATCGCCCGCCAGGCCGTCGATCAGCTGGCCGCCCGCATGGCCAAGGGCTCGCAGGCCGAGGCACGGGAGATCCGGGTGCCGTACGAGCTGATGATCAGGGAGAGCACCGGCGGGTAGGAGCCTGCTGTGTCCGACAAACTTGCGCGATACCGGAGCAAGCGCGACGACCGACGCACCCCTGAACCCGTCCCCGCCGAACCTCCGACCCCCGGAGACGACCGGGCGTTCGTCATCCAGGAGCACCACGCGCGCTCGCTGCACTGGGACCTGCGGCTCGAACGCGACGGCGTGCTCGTCTCCTGGGCCGTGCCCAAGGGCCTGCCCGCCGACCCCGCCACCAACCACCTGGCCGTGCACACCGAGGACCACCCGCTGGAATACCTCACCTTCCACGGCGAGATCCCCAAGGGCGAGTACGGCGGCGGCACCATGACCATCTGGGACACCGGCACGTACGACACCGAGAAGTGGTCGGAGCGCGAGGTCAAGGTCGTCCTGCACGGCACGCGGGCCTCCGGCCGGTTCGTGTTGTTCAGGACCCGGGGCAAGAACTGGATGATCCACCGCATGGACCCCCCGGTCCGCGACCCCTTCCCCGACGTCGAGCCCATGCTGCCCACCGAACGCGCGAGGCCGCCGCGCGACGCCTCCGCCTACGCCTTCGAGTTCGCCTGGGGAGGCCGGCGGCTGCTGGTGCCCGTCGAGGGCGGCCGCACCACGGCCTCGCGCGAGCACCCGTGGCTGCGGGGGCTGGCGGAGTCGTTCGGCAGCCGTACGGCGCTGCTCGACGGCGAGCTCGCCACCCTCGGAGGCGCCGAGATCCTCGTCTTCTACGACCTCCTCTACGACGACGGGCGGTCGCTGGTGGACCGGCCCTACACCGATCGCAGGGCCGCCCTGGAGGCGCTCGACCTCGCGGGCGCCCACTGGCAGACCGCGCCGTCCTGGCCGGGCGAGGCGGGCCCGGTGCGCCAGGCGGCCCGCGAGCAGGGGTTGCCGGGGGTGATGGCCAAACGCCTGGACGCGCCGTACGAGCCGGGGCCGTCGAAATCCTGGCTGTTCATCCCCTCCTGAGCACCTGATACCCCGCCGCCGGCATGGGCACGGCACCACGTCCGTAGCGACCGATCCACCACGAGGCGAGCGTCCAAACCACCACGGAGGTCGCGGCCAATCGACCACGGGGTGAGCGACCAAACCACCACGGGACGCGCGACCAAACCACCATGGAGCGAGCGACCAAACCACCACCGAAGGCCCGCTCACGTGCCATGCTGAAGCCATGGTGAACACTCCTCTCGGCCGGGTGGTGTCCCGTCATGCCGAAACAGCCGTGGCGGAAGCCCTGGCGGACACCCGTGTGGTTCTGATCAACGGTGCGCGCCAGTCCGGGAAGAGCACACTGGTGAAGCAGGTGGCCAAAGGCCCATCGGCGGAGTGGCGAGATCTGGATCGAGAGTTCGTGCGCCAGGCGGCGGTCAGCGATCCGGAGGGTTTCGTCGACTTCCCGGGGCTGATGGTCATCGATGAGGTTCAACGCGCGCCGCACCTGCTGCTGTCCATCAAGGCGCAGGTCGACGCCGATCCCAGCCCCGGTCGTTACTTGCTGACGGGCTCCGCTCGCGTACTCGGTCTGCGGACGTTGCCGGACACCCTTGTGGGCCGCATGGAGACCATCGAACTCTGGCCTTTCTCACAGGGGGAGATCGACGGCACTCCTGACCGCTTCATCGATGCCGTTCTCACACAAGGCGCCGGCCTGCGTCACACGTCCGAGGTCACGCGCGCGGACTATGCGGACCGCATCGTTCGAGGAGGCTTCCCCGAAGCGGTCACCCGCACGAACGTCCGGAGGCGGCGACGCTTCTTCGATTCCTACGTAGGAGATCTGGTCGCCCGTGACGTGAGTGAGCTCTCCGAAATCGAGCGGCTGCCCGACATGCATGCGCTGATTCGCCTGCTCGCCGCACGATCCGGGCAACTGCTCGCACGTCAGTCGGTCGGCGGCGAGCTGGGATTGCCCGCGAGCACGGCATCCAGATACCTCAGCCTGCTCGAAGAGGTCTATCTGATCAAACGTGTTCCCGCCTGGTCCCGCAATCTCAGCAGCCGCGCCGTGCACGCTTCGAAGATCGCTTTCGTGGACTCCGGCATCGCGGCGAACCTGCTCGGCATCGACGCACGCGGGCTCGTTCGTCCCAACGGCCTGTTCGGCCCGTTGCTGGAGGGCTTCGTTCTGATGGAGCTGGCACGCCAGCTGACGTGGTCGGACACCCCAGCCGACCTCTACCACTACCGGACCAAGGACGGGGTCGAAGTGGACGCCGTGCTGGAGAACCGGCGTGGTGAGGCGGTGGGCATCGAGGTCAAGGCCGCCTCGACCGTCCGGGCTGACGACTTCAGGGGGCTGCGGCACCTCGCCGATCGGCTCGGCGGCGACCTGATCGCGGGGATCGTCCTGCACACCGGCACGCAGACGCTGTCCTTCGGTGACCGGATGCGCGCGATCCCCGTGAGCGCCCTGTGGGAGGTCGGGTGAGCGGCCGGGGTCAGGCCGCCAGCAGCCCTTCCTCCCTGAGCTCGTCCCAGAGCGGGTCGGGGACCGGCCTGGACCACAGGGCGGCGTTCGTACGGACCTCCTCCGGGGCTCGGGCGCCCACGACGATCGACGCGACGGCCGGGTGGCGCAGCGGGAAGGCCATGGCCGCCTGGGGCAGGGTGACGCCGTGGCGCTCGCAGACGGCGGCGACGCGCCTGGCCCGCTCCACCAGCTCGGCCGGCGCCGGCCGGTAGTCGTAGGTGCCCGTCGGCTGGTGGGTGGCGAGGAGGCCGCTGTTGAACACCCCGGCCGCCAGCACCCTGACGCCGCGCTCCGCGCATTCCTCCAGCAGCGGCAGGCCCGACTGGTCGAGCAGGGTGTAGCGGCCCGCGAGCATGACGACGTCGACGCCGCTCTCGCGGACGAAGCGCAGCGGCGCCTGCCACTGGTTCATCCCGACGCCGACGGCCTTCACCACGCCCTGGTCGCGCAGCTCGGCCAGCGCCGGGTACGCCTGTTCGATCGCCTGGTCGACGTGGTCGTCCGGGTCGTGGATGAACACGATGTCGACGGAGGGCAGCCCGAGGCGGTCAAGCGACTCCTCCAGCGACCTGCGTACGCCGTCACCGGAGAAGTCCCACACTCGCTCGATCGCGGCCGGCACGTCGAAACCCTCGCCGTCACGCCCGTTCTCCCGCCGCGCGGGCACCAGCAGGCGGCCGACCTTCGTGGACAGGACATAGCCCGAACGGCCGGCCAGCGCCGCGCCCAGACGCCGCTCCGACAGGCCGAGCCCGTAGTGGGGCGCGGTGTCGAACAGCCGCACACCCGCGTCCCACGCGGCGTCCACCGTGGCGCGGGCCTGCTCGTCCGCGACGGACTCGAACAGGTTGCCGAGGGGCGCCCCGCCGAACCCGTGGCGCGGCAGCTCCATTGCGTTCAATCTTGTGCCTTTCCGCCCGCGATTCTGCTGATCATCAGCGCGATGAGGATGATCGCGCCGTAGATGACAGGCTGCCAGAAGCCCGACACGCCGATCAGCGTCAGGATGTTCTGCACCAGGCCGATCACCAGCACACCCGTGAGCGCGCCCAGGATGGTGCCTTTGCCCCCGTCCATGCTGACGCCGCCGATGACGGCCGCCGCGAACACCATGAAGATCCACCCGACGCCCTGGTTGTTGCCGATCGCCCCGAGGCGTCCCGTTTCCAGGATCCCGGCCAGCGCCGCCAGCGTGCCGCCCAGGATGAACACGGCCCAGAGCACCCGGTCGACGCGGATGCCGGCCGCGCGGGCCGCGTCGGCGTTGCCGCCGATGGCGTAGAGCGCGCGGCCGCCCCTGAGGTATCCGAGGGCGAAGCCGCCGGCGGCGAACAACAGCCCGGCGATCCAGACGGCCGCCGGCAGGCCCAGCCACAACGCGCTGCCGAGATAGAGGATCGACTCGGGCAGCTGGAACAACGTCTTGCCCTCCGTCGGCCCCTGCAGGAACCCGTGCACCACGATCAGCATGGCCAGCGTGACGATGAACGCCGACAGCTGGAACCTGATGATGAGGAGACCGTTGATCGCCCCGATCGCGGCCCCGACCAGCAGCGCCAGCGGGATCACGAGCGTGCCGGGCAGCCCGGTCCCGAACCCGCCCGCCGACACCGGGATGATGAGCATCACGGCGATCGCGGGCGCGGTGCCGACCGTCGACTCCAGCGACAGGTCGAACTTGCCGGCGATGAGGATCATCGCCTCGGCCAGCACGAGGAGCGAGATCGCCGCCTGCTGCTGGAGCACGTTGGTCAGGTTGCCCGCCGTCAGGAAGGTCGGGTCGAGGAACGCGCCCACGACGAGCAACAGCACGATCACCGGTACGAGCGTCAGGTCGCGGAACCGGGCCGGCCGCACCCGGAGGGCCGGCGCCATTGAAGTGGTCACTCTTCCATGCCCTCCATCACGGCCACGAGCTCGTGGTCCGTCCAGCCACGCGGCACGTCCTTGACGACCCTGCCGTGGAACATCACCAGCACCCTGTCGCAGATGCGCAGGTCATCGAGCTCGTCGGAGACCACCACGGCCCCCGCGCCCCGCTCGACGGCGTCCTCGACGGCGCCGAGCAGTGCCTGCTTGGCCTTGACGTCGACGCCCGCGGTCGGGTTGATCACCACCAGCACGACCGGGTCGTCCACGAGGGCCCGCGCGAACACCACCTTCTGGGCGTTGCCCCCGGACAGATCGCCGACCGGCTGGTCGGCTCCTTCCGTCTTGATGTCCAGGCTCTCGATCAGCTCCTCGCCCTTCGCCCGGCGGCGCGACGGCGAGACCAGGCCGTACCGTCCCAGCTTGCGGGCGATCGGGAACGTGGCGTTCTCCCCCACCGACAACCGCGGGACGAAGCCCTCGCGGTGGCGGTCCTGCGGCACCCAGCCGAGCCCTGCCCGCAGCGCGGCGGGCACGTCTCCCGGCCGGAGCCGCCTGCCGTTGACCGTGACCGTGCCGGAGTCGGCTTTGTGCAGCCCGACCAGCGTCTCGGCCAGGCCGACCTTGCCGCTGCTCGCGGAGCCCGCCAGGCCGACGACCTCGCCGGATCTGACCGTGAGGCCGACGTCCTGGTAGCGGCCGGCGAGCGACAGTCCCTCGCCCGACAACACCACCGTGCCGCCGGGCGTGCGCGAGCGGGACGTGTAGGCCACCGTGGCCTCCCCCGTCATCGCGGCGACCAGCTCGTCGTGCGGCAGGCCCGCGACCGGGCTGGTCACGATGTGGCGGGCGTCGCGGAACACCGTGACGCTCTGACAGATCTCGTAGACCTCGTCGAGGTGGTGGGAGATGTACAACATCGTGACGCCTTGCTCGCGCAGCGAGCGCATGCGGGCGAACAACCGCTCGATGGCCGGGCCGTCCAGCCGCGCGGTCGGCTCGTCGAGGATGATGAACCTGGCCCCGAACGACAACGCGCAGGCGATCTCGACGAGCTGGCGCTGCTCCACGGTGAGGTCGCCGGCCAGCGCCTGCGCGTCCACGTCCACCTCGTACGTGTCCAGCAGCTCGCGCGCGCTGCCCCGCAGCGCCCGCCACCTGATCAGGCCGCCCCTGCCCGGCTGGCGGTTGAGGAAGAGGTTCTCGGCGACCGACAGCGCCGGGATGATCGTCGAATGCTGGTAGACGCAGGCGACCCGCTGCCGCCAGGCGTCACGGTCGGCGATGGGCGGCGCCGGCTCGCCCGAGAACAGCACCTCGCCCTGGTCGGGCCGCAGGAGCCCGGTGAGGATCGACACGAGGGTGGACTTGCCGGCGCCGTTCCTGCCGACGAGCGCGCGGGTCTCGCCCTCGGCGATCTCGATGCCCGCGCGGTCGAGCGCGGTGGTGGGGCCGAAGCGCTTGACGACGTTCCGGGCTGCGACGTGTGGGTTCATCAGCCGGCCTGGTTGCCCCAGAGGCCCTTGTCGTCCACGTTGTCCTTGGTCACGAGGGGGGCGGGAAGCTGGTCCTCCAGGCCGTTCGGAAGCTTGATGATCGTGCTGCCGTGGTCGGTCGGGCCGGGTTTGAATGTCTTGCCGTCCGCCGCCGCCTTGGCGTAGAAGAGCGCGTACTTGGCGTACAGGTCGGCGGGCTGCGAGACGGTGGCGTCGATGTCGCCCTTGCGGATCGCGGCGTACTCCTGCGGGATGCCGTCATTGGAGACCACGGCGATGTGCTTCGGGTCGCCCGCCGGCACGAGCAGTCCCTTCTGCTTGAGCACCTGCAACGTCGGGGCCAGGTGCACACCTCCGGCGTGCATGTAGATCCCCTTGATGTCGGGGTTCTGCTCCAGGCGGGTCTGCAACATGGACGCCGCCTTGCTGCCCTCCCACTCGGTCGGCTCGCTGAAGACCGTGATGCCGGGGAACTTCGTCTTCATGCACGTCAGGAACGCCTCCGACCTGTCACGGCCGTTGATCGAGCTGAGCGCTCCCTGGAGCTGCACGACCTTGCCCTTGCCGCCGAGCTTCTCGCCGAGGAACTCGCACGCCTTGGTGCCGTACGCGCGGTTGTCGGCGCGTACGACCATGTAGACCTTGCCCTTGTCCGGCCGGGTGTCGACGGTCACGACGGGGACCTTCTTGTTCTCCAGCTGCTGGAGCGTGTTGGCGACGGCGCCGGTGTCCTGCGGCGCCATGATGATCACCTTGGCCCCCTGCCCGATCAGCGCCTGGACGTTGTTGACCAGTTTCGCCACGTCGTTCTGCGAATTGGTGGCGGGCATGAGGTCGATCTTGAGCTCGTCCGCCATCTGCGGAACGTACTTGATGTAGGAGTTCCAGAAGTCGGAGTCGGCGCGCGGGTGGTCGATGCCGATCTTGGTGCCACCGTGGCCTCCTCCCGCCGTACCTGGGCCACAGGCGGTGACGACCGCCAGGAGGGCCGCCGCCGCGACCGCCGATCCAAGCTTCATGGGGGGTGTCACCTTCCTTGGTCAGTGGGGTCTGAGCCGCAACCCCTGCATTCCGCCGTCGACCGCGAGCACGGTGCCGGTGGTGGCGCTGGCCTCCGGGCCGGCGAGGTAGGCGATCGCCGCGGCGACCTCCTCCGCACTGACCAGGCGGCCCATCGGCTGCCTGGCGCTCAGCGCCGCCCGCTCCGCCTCGGGGTCGTCGGCCGCGTCGAGCAGCTTGGCGACCCACGGTGTGTCGGCGGTGCCCGGGTTGACGCAGTTGACCCGGATGCCCTCGTGGATGTGGTCGGCGGCCATGGCGAGCGTCAGCGACTGCACCGCGCCTTTGGTCGCGCTGTAGAGCGCCCGGTTCGGCAGCCCCGCCGTGGCCGCGACCGAGCAGACGTTGACGACGGCGGCGTGCTCCGACCTCCTGAGGTACGGCAACGCCGCCCGCGCCACCCGGACCATGCCCAGCACGTTGACGTCATACACCTTGTGCCATTCCGCGTCCGGATTGTCCTCGATGGTCCCTTGGGCGCCGATGCCCGCGTTGTTGACCACCACGTCGATGCCGCCCAGGCGCTCGGCGGCCTCCGCCACCGCGGCCCTGACCCCGGCGTCGTCGGTGACGTCCGTCTTGATCCCGATGTACGGCTCGCCCGGCGGGTTGAGGTCGAGGCAGGCGACCTTCATCCCCCGCCCGGTCAGCTCGGCGGCCGTGGCCAGGCCGATGCCGGAGCCGCCGCCGGTCACGATCGCTTTCAGGCTCACGCGTTCCTCCAGACCTCACCGTCGGGGAAGGTGTGGGCGGCGATCGACACCGCGTGCATCTGCGCGCTGAAGCCGGGCGCGGACGGGGCGACGTACCGGCCGTTCCTGATGACGACCGGGTCGACGAAGTGCTCGTGCAGGTGGTCGACGTACTCGATCACGCGCCCCTCCATGGAGCCGGTGACGGCCACGTAGTCGAACATCGACAGATGTTGCACCAGCTCGCACAGCCCGACGCCGCCCGCGTGCGGGCACACCGGGACGCCGAACTTGGCCGCGAGCAGCAGGATCGCGAGGTTCTCGTTGACCCCGCCGACGCGGGCGGCGTCGATCTGCACGTAGGAGACGGCCTCGGCCTGCAGCAGCTGCTTGAACACGATGCGGTTCTGTACGTGCTCGCCGGTCGCCACCGGGATCGGCGCGATGCCCCGCGCGATGGCGGCGTGGCCGAGCACGTCGTCGGGGCTGGTCGGCTCCTCGACCCAGTGCGGGTCGAACTCCCGCAGCGCGTTGACCCACTCGATGCCGGAGCCGACGTCCCAGCGCTGGTTGGCGTCGATCGCGATCGGGTAGCCGGCCCCGCACGCCTCACGGGCCACCCTGAAGCGGCGCCGGTCGTCGTCGAGGTCGGCGCCGACCTTCAGCTTGATCTGCCCGAAGCCCTGGTCGAGGGCCTCCTTGCAGAGCCTGCGCAACTTCTCGTCGTCGTAGCCGAGCCAGCCGGGCGAGGTGGTGTAGGCGGGGTAGCCGGTCTCGACCAGGTGGCTGATGCGCTCAGCCTTCCCCTTTTCCGCCTTTTTCATGATTTCGAGGGCTTCGTCCTGAGTCAGTGCGTCGCTCAGGTAACGGAAGTCGATGAGGCCGACGATCTCCTCGGGCGTCATCTCCGCCAGCAGCCGCCACAGGGGCCGGCCCGCCCGCTTGGCCTTGAGGTCCCACAGCGCGTTGACCACGGCGGAGATCGCCATGTGCATGACGCCCTTCTCCGGCCCCAGCCACCGCAGCTGCGAGTCGTTGACCATGTCGCGGTAGAGCACGCCGAGGTCCTCGACGTCCTTGCCGACGACGTACGGCTCCAGCGCGGTGATGGCCGAGGTCTGGATGTCGTTGCCGCGCCCGATCGTGAACGCGAACCCGTGGCCCTCGTGCCCGTCGTCGGTCGTGAGCACGACGTAGGCGGCGGAGTAGTCGGGGTCGGGGTTCATCGCGTCGGAGCCGTCGAGCTCGCGCGAGGTCGGGAAACGTACGTCGTGCGTCGTCATCCCGGTGATGCGGTAGCCGCTCATGCCTGCCCCACCGTCTGACGCTGCCGGCCGAGCCCTTCGATCTCCAGCTCCATCACGTCACCGGCCCGGAGGTAGGGCTGCCCCGGCATGCCCATCGCCACCCCGGCGGGAGTCCCGGTGTTGATCACGTCGCCCGGCTCCAGCACCATGAACTGGCTCAGGTAGCGCACCACCTCGGCAACGTCGAAGATCATGTTCTTGGTGTCGCCGTCCTGGCGCAGCTCGCCGTTCACCCAGAGGCGCAGGGGCAGCTTCTGCGGGTCGCCCACCTCGTCGGCCGTCACCAGCCAGGGACCGAACGGGTTGAACGTCTCACACGACTTGCCCTTGTCCCACTGGCCGCCGCGTTCGAGCTGGAACTCTCGCTCGGAGACGTCGTTGGAGATCGCGTAGCCGGCGATCACCCCCAGGGCCTCCTCCGCGCTGCCCAGGTAGCGCGCTTCCTGGCCGATGACGATCGCCAGCTCCACCTCCCAGTCGGTCTTCACGCTCCCCCGCGGGATCAGCACCTCGTCATGGGGACCGACCATGGTGCCGGACGCCTTCATGAACACGACCGGCTCGGCCGGCGCCTCGGCGCCGGACTCGGCGGCGTGGTCGCTGTAGTTCAGCCCGATGCAGACGATCTTGCCGGGGCGCGCGAGAGGGGCGCCGATCCGCAGCCCTTCGGCCTCGACGACGGGCAGATCGCCGCGTTCGAGCGCCTCACGGACGCGCGCCACTCCCCCGGAGGCGAGGAAAGCGCCGTCGATCTCGGGCTCCCCGATGTCGCGCAGCTTCCCGTCGTCATCCAGCACCACCGGCCGCTCCTGGCCGGCAGGTCCTACTCGCAGCAGCTTCACACCGCATCCTTCATCTATACATCGGATGTCTTAGCCTCTGATGCTCGTGCGAGCCCGCGAGCATGTCAAGGGCGACAACCCGGACATATCCCGACACGTAACTCGTGAAAGATGGCTGGGCCTGCTCGTGGGCGGTGGATCGGGCGCGTACTCCGATGGCTACGTTCACATAGCCAGATTTTCCCCACCCCAAACATCGGAGGTGAAACGCGCACTACAGAGGGCAGGCGCCGCAGGAACCACAAAAGGCCTGCCAGGAACGGTCTAAGCGCGTCGGCCACGGGCTCCTTGACGGCCGTACAGCGGCGTAATAGAACACGTTGCAGTAGTGCGTAACCAAGCGCTTGATCAAGAGGGTGATCCGGGTGCACATCGACCTCGTCGACCGGGACGTCTACGCCACCGCCGGACCTCCGCACGACCAGCTGGCCTGGCTGCGCGCGAACTCGCCGGTCCACTGGCACGACGGTGATCCCGGATTCTGGGCCGTCACCACGTACGACGAGGTCGTCCACGTCTCGCGACACTCCGACCTCTTCTCCTCCTACCGGCGGCTGGCCCTGTTCGACGAGATGGCCGACGACCAGATCGACCTCCAGCGGCACATGATGCTCAACCAGGACCCGCCCGAGCACACGAGACGGCGCTCCCTGGTCAACCGGGGCTTCACCCCGCGCACGATCGGAGCCCTCGAAGAGCACATCCGCGACATCTGCGACGACCTGCTCGACAAGTGCTCAGGCGAGGTCGACTTCGTCACCGAGATCGCCGCACCCCTGCCCCTCTACGTGATCTGCGAGTTGCTCGGCGCACCCGTGGCCGACCGCGACAAGCTCTTCACCTGGTCGAACCGCATGATCGGCGCCCAGGACCCCGACTACGCCGACTCTCCCGAAGAAGGCTCGGCCGCCGCCATGGAGGTCTACGCCTACGCCAACCAGCTGGCGGCGCAACGCCGGGCCAACCCCAAGAATGACATCGTCACCAAGCTCATCCAGCCCGACGAGCAGGGCGAGACGCTCGACGAAAACGAGTTCGACCTGTTCGTCCTCCTCCTCGTCGTGGCCGGCAACGAGACCACCCGCAACGCCGCCTCCGGCGGCATGCTCGCCCTCTTCGACCACCCCGGCCAGTGGGACCGCCTGGCGGCCGACCCCACCCTCGCCAGGACGGCCGCCGACGAGATCGTCCGCTGGGTCTCCCCCGTCAACCTCTTCCGCCGCACCTCCACGACCGACCAGGTGCTGGGCGGACAGCAGATCAAGGCCGACGACAAGGTCGTGGTCTTCTACTCCTCCGCCAACCGCGACACCACGGTCTTCCCCGACGCCGACGTCTTCGACATCGGCCGCGACCCGAACCCCCACATCGGCTTCGGAGGCGGCGGGGCCCACTTCTGCCTCGGCAACCACCTGGCCAAACTGGAACTGCGCATCCTCTTCGAACAACTCGCCCGCCGCCTCCGAAGCCGATGTGGGGGTTCGGG